>CAYMUV010000092.1:0-3923 GCA_964393855.1 uncultured Nitratifractor sp. | reverse complement strand
ATAAAATACCTTTTTAAAAGAATTAGCTAATTATACCCATCTTCGGCTTAACTAATGAATTAAATAAATTTTTAAAAAAATACTAATAGTTAAAGAATTGTCATATTTTCAATTTATTTGCGAAAATTATTCTATTATTATAAAGATTAAAGGAGCAAATTATGACAGTAAAATTTAAATTTTTCTTACTTAGTCTGTTACTACCGTTATATTTAGTTGCTTCTTCTTTAGAGCAAAGGGCATTTGAAGCCTATAAATCTAAAGATTATATAAAATCTGTTAAGTTATATACCCAAGCAGCCAAAAATAAGAATTTAAAAGCATATTTAATGTTGGCTCTATTTTGCGAAAAGGGTATAGGTATTAAAAAGAACAAAGCCCAAGCTATTAAGTTTTATAAATATATTTTAAAAAGTGTTAGCCAGATTAAGAAAATTATAAATAGGCAAGATTATAAAAAAATAGATATAGCTATTACTGCACTAAAGAGATTATCTATATTAGAGGGCGATAGAAAATATATAAATTTAATAAAAAAATTAACTATAATAAAGGGGAATATAGATATTTCTCAAACAGAGCTTTTTAGCGAAACTATAGGTGGCGAAGATGACTATTTAATACTGTGCCCATATGCAGAGATAATACCACCAGAAGATAGAGAAGGCATAGAGGATTTTGATTGCTCTCTCTTTGAGTATTTTCCTAAAGAGATGAAAAAATTTATGAAGCTTAGAAGCTTAAGATTTAAGATAATGAAATTGCCACTAAATGAGGGTGTAGATAAGTTTAAAGTTGTTAATAAAAAGATAAAAGAAGTTATAAAACCTATGATTAAATATCTGCAACAAGAGCTTGTAGGCTGCTACAATAGAGCAGTAGATTTAAATGCTATTCGATCTTGTGATTATGACTATTTACAAAAGAGCGACCCATTTATGTTTAAGAATAGAGCTTACAATATGGAGCAGTATGTGCTACATAATATATTAGAAAATCATAAATTAACCACTCAAGAGAGGGCAAATTTAGTAGATGAGTTAATTAAGAAAATTAATAGTGGAAATTATCTTAAAAAGTATAATAATATGATACAATAAACTTAAAAAAGGATTTACTATAGACTTTTTTACAGTTTTTTTATTAGTTTTTATTGTGCTATCTTCGGTTATTGGTTATACATACTATTTAAGAGAAAAGAATCAAGAGTTAGATAAGATAGAAGAGGGTTTTTGCCCAAAATGTAAACAAAAAAATATAGAGCTTATAGATGTTAGAGGTACAGGCTGTTCACCTAAAATATTAACCTATCGATGTAATAATTGCGGATATGAAAATAGCTTTACACAACCAAACTCTGGTTGCTCTATTTAGAAATTAAAATAGATAAAAAGAGTTTTTTAGTATAAGTAAATATCTATAAGTACTACTTGTGGCTATTTAAGAGGGTGTGCTTTTAGGTAGTTTTTTAGTTTTGTAGAGTCTGCTAATTTTGTATATATTTGGGTAGTTGCCATAGAGCTATGCCCAAGTAGTTCGCTAACATCAGAGACTCTTGCTCCCTCTTCGAGTAAATCTGTTGCAAAAGAGTGTCTTAATTGGTGTGGTGTTGCTTTTATACCATATTTTTTAAATGTTTTACTAACTTTGTATCTTATTTGGGAACTACTTAGTGGTACTTTACCCTTTTCGAAGAGATAAGTTCTATTAGAGTTTGTAGATAAAAAACTTGAAATTTCAGATTGTAGCGACTCTACTATTGGAATCTCTCGTGTTTTAGAGCCTTTTCCTGTAACTCTTACCCAGCCATTGGTTATATTTTCTATTTTTAGTGTAGAGAGCTCACTAACTCTTAGTCCAAGAGAGTAGAGCATTTTAATTATTAGTCTATCTTCTATATCTGCACTCTCTATTGCTTTAAAGATATCATCTCTATTTAGTGGTTTAGGTAGGGTTTTGGGTATTTTTATAGACTCTGCACCTTTTAATTTAAGATTAATTTTGCAAAAAGTGTTAATATATTTTACAAAAGAGCGAATTGCACTAAGTTTTGTAGCAATTGCCTTTTTTGAGTGATTTGCAAGTTTTAAGCGAAGGGGCATAATATTTAATATAAGCACCCCATCTTTGTTTGTCTCTATTTCGTGTTCGTTAATAAGTAGCTCTAGAGCAATAGAGTAGGTTTTGATAGTATCTTTACTGTAACCTCTAACTTGGCTTAAGTAGTCTAAATATTGCTCTAGTAGCTCTTCTAAGTTCATCTTTATATTAGA
This sequence comes from uncultured Nitratifractor sp., assembly GCA_964393855.1. Classification (GTDB taxonomy): domain Bacteria; phylum Campylobacterota; class Campylobacteria; order Campylobacterales; family Sulfurovaceae; genus JAADEQ01. The sequence goes on along the minus strand of CAYMUV010000092.1, from coordinate 1,650 downwards.
GTTCCATGTAGCATTGTAATATTGGCTCTTTCTATTTTAACAGGTAGTATTTTGCCAAGCAGCTCTTCGCTACCCTCTACCATTACAAGACGACCTTCGTCGCTTCTTCCTGCTACTTTTCCATCGCTTTTAAGCTCTTCGAAAAGCACCTCTACAGTAGTTCCTACCTGAGAGTCCATAATCTCTTTTTGTATCTCTTTGTGTCGTGCTTGTAGGGTTTGTAAGCGCTTAGAGGCTGTTTGTGCATCTATTTGGTTTTCGAACTCGGCAGCAGCTGTGTGTGGTCTTGGAGAGTATTTAAAAGAGAATAGGGCATCGAAACGCACCTTTTCTAACACATCCATTGTATCTGCAAAATCTTCGTCGCTTTCACCTGGAAAACCTACGATAATATCTGTAGATATTGCCACATTTGGCACAAGCTCTTTTATTTTAGCACATCTATTTAAGAACCACTCTTTAGTGTAGCCTCTTTTCATTACTTTTAAAAGTTCGCTAGAGCCACTTTGTAAAGGTACATGTATCTGTTTGCATATTTTTGGATTAGATGCAAACTCTTCTAAGAATTCATCATCCATATGTAGTGGGTGTGGAGAGCTAAAGCGTATTCTTTTTAAGCCTTCTACTTTACTTACCTCTTTTAAAAGTTGTGTAAAGTTTTTTGCTCCATCTGTATTGTTGCTAAATCGTCTGCCATAGTTATTTACATTTTGCCCAAGCAAAGTAACCTCTTTAGCCCCACTATCTACAGCTTTTTGTACCTCTTGAACTATTAAATTACTTGGTATAGAAATCTCTTCGCCCCTAGTAACTGGTACGATACAAAAAGTACACTGTTTATCGCAACCTATCGAGATATTTACCATAGTTTTATAAATATTACTTCTATACTCGCCAAACATATAGTTGCTTTCATCGTAAGATGTATCTATCTCTACAGCATGTTTTTGGTTTACTACCTTTGAAATTTTAGATACATTTCTTGCACCTATTACAAAATCTACATAGTTAGCTCTTTTAATAATATCTTCGCCAAGGTGGCTGGCTGTACAACCTGCAACACCTATTTTTGCACCCTCTTTTCTAACTTTTGCAAATTGACCAAGCTCGGAAAATAGCTTAGATACAGGCTTTTCTCTAACTGAACAAGTGTTAATTATAATTAAGTCTGCTTCTTTAATATCTTGAGTTAATTCGTAGTTCTCTTTTTGACTAAGTTCTGCAATTATATGCTCGCTATCGCGAACATTCATCGCACAACCTAGTGTCTCTATAAAAAGTTTTTTCATATTTTAAAGAATGTGTACTTCGTAGATGTAATCTAAATCGCCTAAACCATATTTAGCTTCTCTTAAAAACAGATTTTTACCCTTCTCTTCAAAATGCTCTTTTAGTGCAATTAAAGTTTTATGCTCATTTTCTCTATCGAAGTAGTAAAATTGTTGTTGCTCTAAGTTCTCTTCTATTTTATCTAGAGTAATTTTTTTAGCTTTAGATGTCATAGATTTTTTTGCTAAGATAAGTTCCATAAATATACCTTTGTTTAGTTTTTTAAAATTATAACAAAATTAAGCTTCTTTTAGCTATAATTTGAGCACTACAGAGAAAACAATCCCCCTATTTTCTAGTGTTGATTATATTTTGGTGGTT
>CAYMUV010000091.1:0-3928 GCA_964393855.1 uncultured Nitratifractor sp. | reverse complement strand
CCAAGATCTAAAAATATTAAGCTTTTCCCAAAGAGCTACACAAACAGTATATTAAATCAAATATTTATAGAGTTGGCTAAGTTTAAGCCAATTAAATAGTCTATATCAGCAGATTATAAATTACTCTCAACCAAAAATTAGACAAACTAAATAAAGCTAGTTGCGTAAAAGCTTTGTTTAGTTTATATTCTATATATTTAAAAAGATGAATGCAGATTATATATTTCTACTTTAGATTTTGTTAATAGGGTTTAAATTAAAATAACAAAGTAGCTTTTTTACTTTAAAGATATACTATCTAGTAATTATAGCAATTAGGGCAATTAGAAAGATTGCTATAATTATAACTAGCTTTAAGCCCTCTCTATCTTTTTTGTGTTGCAGGCTCTCTTTATCGATGCAATCTTCGTTCTTAATACCTTTAGTTATTGCTGTTAGTTTAGATATTTTATCTTTTTTCATTATGGTTCGACTCGGTAGTATCTTGTAGAGAATTTGCTTTTTAGCATTATTGCATTTAAATGTACAGGAACTATCATTTTACCAACAGGTACATCATTATCTACATATATTTTTCTTTTTAACTCTTTTAGATATGCTTTTGCTTTATCATTTTTAATTCGCATAGAGTGCAAAAGTGTATATGCATCTTTTTCGCTTTTGTCATATTTTTGTGCTTCTGGATGTAAAAAGAGGGTATTGCTAAGTTCGTTTTGTAATCTTGTTGTAACATAATCTACCATATTTGTATTTTGCTTATTAATTTTAGCAAGAGTAAGTGTAACAATAGCAATTATGATAACAGAGACAATTATCTCTATGATTGTAAAACCCTTTTTCAATACCAATCTCCTTTATTTCTTAATGCCCCTTGGTCATCTTTTAGCCACCAGTCAGCTGCTTCGTTTACAGAGTTAAACTCTTTTCCTTCTCCAAAATATGATGGAATAAATAGAGCTTTATCGCCTAAGTCTAATATCATTTGAGAGATGCTTCCATTTTTATAGTGGCGAAAACGCATACACACCTTCTTGTCTTTAAATCTACCTAAATCTAATTTTACAGGATTATCATTTCTATCTAATATATATTGATTTAGCACATTTAAAGAGATAGGTAGAGGTGAATTAATAGGTCTGCCATCAGCTGTTATATAGTAACACTCTTTGCAGTGGTCTATACATACAACTTCGCCATCTCCATTTAGATTTTTTTGTAAAAATCTAGGTAGGTTAGAGATTGTAACTCTCTCTTTAGGTTCTTTAAACTCGCCTGGAATTGCAAAAACAAAGTAGGCAAAAAGACCTACTAAAAATATCGCTAAGAGTAGCTCTACTAAAGTAAAGCCCTTGCGAAGCTCTTTTATTTGTTGCATTGAGAGTATCTAATATCGGCTCCGTTACCGTCGCCACCCTCTTTTCTGTCGCTACCAAAGCTTATTAAATCAAAGCCATCACCATTTTTAACATACTGAATTGGTTGTCCCCAAGAGTCTTTTGGAACACGCTTCATATATGGTTTGCTAGAGTATGCTGGATATTTATCGCTATCTGGATTGCTAACAAGAGCTTTTAACCCCTCTTCTGTATCTGGAAGCATTCCATTATCCATCTTAAACATATCTAAAGCACTAGATATTGAACCCATTTGAGAGCAGACTAAATCTCTTTTTGCTTTATCTCCAGCTCCAATAATATTTGGAACAACAAACGCAGCCAATAGACCTAAAATTAAAATTACAACAAGTAATTCAAGCAAAGTAAAGGCTCTTTTTACCCTTTTTTGACCATTTTTTAAAACATTTACCATTTTTTTACCCTTTTTAAAGTTTTAATATACTAATATTAGTTCATATGAACTTTTTTAGCACCATATATTAGCACTTTTTTAATAAAGTGTTAAAAAGTTTCATAATTTTACGATAAAAGAGCTTGCGAATGGATAAAATGAGACCAGCAATTACACTATTTATTACATTAGCAGTTATTGCTGCAATGTTAGCACTTGTTGGAGTTACATTTGGATACCTAAGCAAAGCTCGCTCTAAGGCAGAAGATAAGGCGGCGCTAATCGAAGCAGACTTGATATATGCAGATGCTTCGAATGCAGTAAGTAGATTTGCTGGTAAAAAACCAACAACCGGCAGACTTAAAAATATTTACGATATACCTTTAACTGTTAACGAGAAAAAAGGACCTTTTAAACTATTGGTTGCTTGCTCACCTAGTAGAGCAGCTGTTCCAGTAGCTTGGTTGGCTACAAATGGTGGAGCATCTAGAGATGCAAAATTAAATTTGGCAACAACTGTATTTGATGCAATTGTGCTTAAATATAGAATAAAAGGTCCAGAAAAATTAAGAACAATGCTCGAAGATGCATTAAATAGTAAGTATAGCTTTAATTTTAATCAAGAGGCAAGATTAAAAAAAGCTAAATCTTACTTCTCTTATAGAGAGTTTAAAAAAGTTTTAGATAACTACTACTTAGCAGAAGGCGACAGTAGAGTTTATAAACCAAACTGGAAAAACTATTTTAGTTTTGGTAAAGAGTACGAAGAGATAGATGGGGAGTTTTTGCCCTCTAATTTATTATCTGTAATTTTTGATATAGATGAGCAAATAGTTGCAGAAGATTTTAAAAGTGGGCGTTTAAAGAGTTTTTTATCTGAAAATGGGGCAGATATGGAGTTGTATAAATCTAAGCTTTTTGCTAAAGGTGCAGTAGCAGCTTTAACTTGTAGTGCAAATTACAGTTTTGGCAAAAGTACTTACTCGTTTAAATTTAACTATACAGATGGAAAGGTGGATAATTTTGAGTTTATTCAATAGTAATGGTAGATTAGTACTTTTACATAAAGGTGTACATGGTTTAAAGAAGGCATCTAAGTACGATTTTGTGCTATCGCCACAATTTTATATATCTAAAAGAGAGAAGCTACCAGTAAAGTATGCTTTTCAGGCTAAAAAATTAGCCCCTTCTATTTTAGAAGAGTATTTACCAAGTGAATATGGATATGAGTATATAGCACAAAAAGATGGTGACGATTGGGTATTTTATGCCTACTCTCCTAAAGATTTAGAAGAGTTTTTAAAAAATTGCTGTAACATACCAGCTAGTAAAATTGGCAATATATATTTTGCAGACCAATTAAAACCAGTTCTTAAAAAGTTACCAATTGGTATAGATGAAAATAGCGCATTAACTCTAATAGATAATACTGCTACAATTGTACCTAGGTCTATGTTAGACAGCGATAGATATGCAAAGTTTACTAAAAGGCTAAGACCTAAAAAAGGTTTCTCTTTTAAATCTTCAAGAAAGGCAAAAGTAGATAAAAAGTTATCTAAAGGAGCAATTGCTCTTGTCGCTTCTATGGCACTTTTATCTTTAGCATTTTTTGCAGAGGGACTTGGCTACAAAAAAGCTCTAAAGGCTGAGAGAGCAAAACTTAGTCAAACATATAATGACTATCCTGAATTGCAGAGTAAAATGGTTAGAGATAGCATTAAACATAAATATGAAAAGATAGAAAAAGAGCAAAGAGCAATTAGAAATACTATAGATAAATTGAGTCAATTTACAAGCAAAAAGACTCTTTTAGATACATTAGAATTTAGAGATAATAAATATGCGGCACAATTTAAAGTAGATCCATTTGAGACAAAAAGAGCAGAGACAATAGCAACTTTAGCTAACTTAAAAGTTCAAAGATTAAATAGAGATTTAATACGCATAAAAGGAGATATAAAATGAGTAAAAATAGCATATTTATATTAGTAGCTACACTTGTTTTAGTAGCGTCTGTACTATTCTCTTTTATGCAAAAAAGAGCATATGAACAATCGTTAAGTAATATTAATTATGAGCGACAAGAGCTTAAGAAGATAGTATCTTTAAAATCGCTTTGGGGTGCTAAAGGGCTAAAAAG
>CAYMUV010000090.1:0-4019 GCA_964393855.1 uncultured Nitratifractor sp. | reverse complement strand
CTATATTCTCTTTTTTTGCAACATACTCCATCTCTTCTGTAATAATACCTTGCTTGGCATAATACATCTGAGTTCTTACTTTATCATTCTCTCTTTTTTTTACCCAATCTTTTCTCATAAATTTACCTCTTTAATATTTTGAGTTGTGTTATAATAACCAAATATCATTTAAGTTATACCAATCAAATCTTAAATAAATTTTAAATACAAAGCAATTAGGATAAAATTTATCTTATTTACTTTTTTTACCCTTTTTAAATTTAAAGTGTAAAAAAAAGTTACACTTTTAAGATGTTTTGGCTAAAATTACAATACATTCACTAAAAATAGAAGGAGATTGATGAGAGATATCTCATTAGTACTACTTGCTGCTGGTAATTCAAGCAGATTTGGATTACAAACAAAGAAACAATGGTTATATCAAGACGACGAACCATTGTGGCTTTTTGTAGCAAATAGATTAAAAAAGCTTTACAACTTCTCTAATATTGTGGTAGTTGGTAACAAGGAAGAGCTAAAGCTTATGAAAAATTTTGCCAACTTTACATATATAGAGGGTGGTAAAAGTAGCAGACAAGAGTCTTTAATTAATGCTCTAAATGCCATAAATAGTGAATTTGTATTAGTAAATGATGTTGCTAGGTGTTGTGTAGATAAGAAACTAATCGATACCCTTATAGAGCATGCTTCTTTAAATAGATGTGTTGTCCCAGCTATAAAAATTAGCGACACAACCTATTTCGATGGTAAACCTATCGATAGAGAAAAACTCTTAAGGGTGCAAACACCACAATTAAGCTGTACAAAAACACTAAAAGAGATACTAAAAGAAGCAAAAGATTTTACAGATGAGAGCAGCGCATTCTATACAGCAGGTAAAGAGGTAAAATTTATAGAAGGCTCAGCAGATGCACATAAATTAACATATGCAGATGACTTAAAACTAATAAAGTGCCTCAAATCACCTACAAGCCTGCAAAAAAATGGTTTTGGCTATGATATACATCCATTTGAAGATAAGAAGCAAATGGTGCTTTGTGGCGTAAAAATAGATGCACCTTATGGTTTTAAAGCTCATAGCGATGGAGATGTGGCAATACATGCACTTATAGATGCACTGCTAGGAGCTAGCTCTTTAGGAGATATTGGCGAACTATTCCCCGATACAGATGCAAAATATGCTGGGGCAGATAGCAAAGAGCTACTAAAAAAAGTTGCAAAACTTGTTAAAGGTGTTGGTTATTCAATAGTAAATTGCGACTTAACAATAGTTGCTCAAAAGCCAAAAATTTCACCATATAAAGAGCAGATGCTTAATAGTTTATCAAAAATTTTAGATGTAAGCAAGAGTTGCCTAAATATCAAAGCTACAACAGCAGAAAAATTAGGCTTTATAGGTAGAGAAGAAGGCGTTGCAGTATATGCAACAGCAACACTAAATTATTATAAATGGGATAAAATATGAAGATAACAATTATTGAAAACGAACTATATTTAGCACAAAGCATAGCTTCTAAGCTTAGTCAAAAAAACTTTGAAACAGAGATGTTTAGCTCTATAAGCGATGCACAAAATAGTGATTCTGATGTCTACTTACTATCTACAAATATTCCAGGGCAAAACCCATTAAAGTTTATAGAAAAATTTAAAGATAAAGTTATTATCTTAATAGTAAATTATATAAATAACGATACCGTAGCAAAGCCTCTAGAAATGGGAGCAAAAGACTATATAGTAAAACCTTTTGTAATCGAAGAGTTAATTAGAAAAATAGAGCATCACTACAAACACAAAAAGCTACAAGAAGAGAATAGCTTCTACAAAGAACTTTTAGACTCAATAGTAAGCGAAATAGATGTAAATATCGAAGCAGATAAAATTAACCTACCTGTTACAATATATACCAATCACCAAAGAGTAGCAGACAAAGTTGCCTTAGAGATTGGCAAAAGATATAAAAAAACAATGAAGTTTATAGATTTACAAAATAGTAATTGGCGCTCTAAAATTAAAAATTTAGCTTCTAATCAACCTGCATATATATCTAGATTAGATAAATTAAAAAAAGAAGAGTGCGATAGACTATTTGAAATTTTAGAAGGAAAAACTTTTATACTCTCATCTCTTGATACATCTGTAGAGACTCCATATGAGAAAATTATACTCAACTCAAGTAATAAAATGTACGATAATAACAATATTTTAACTATAAATGAGTATGTTCAGTATATAGTAAAGAAATTCCAATACCAATATCCAGATACTGAACTTAGTAAAAAATTAGGAATTTCAAGAAAAAGTCTCTGGGAGAAGAGGAGAAAATTTGAGCTTTTCAAAAAGAAATAATACTCTCTTTATAGATAAAGAGGCTCTATCTACACTAGCAATTGTTCAAGAGGGTCTGCTCTACCCTGTAACATCTTTAATGGGAGAAGCCGAAGCAAAAGAGGTAGATACTACAAAAACCTATAAGGGTATGCCTATGCCTTTCTCTCTTATTTTAGCACCCAAAGGTAAAGTTAACGAAAAAAAGATTGCAGAATTTAAAAAAGGTGATATTGTATCTTTAATCTGCGAAGGTGAATTAGTAGGCGAACTAACTGTAGATGAAACATTCAAAATAGACCCAATCAAAAGAGTAAAAAATATATATGCTACAACAGACAGCAACCACCCAGCAGTAAAAAGAGCCATTAGAAGATTAGGCGAATGGGCTGTTAGCGGAGACTTTAAAGTAGAGTACTCTCCTGTAAAAGAGGGCTTAAACTCTCTAAAAGAAAAAATCAAAGAGACAAATGCAAAAAAAATATCTGCAATAATGTTAGGAGCAAACCCTCTAAACCGTGCACACGAAAGAGTTATAAGACAATCGCTAGACAACACTGACTTGCTAGTAATTTTCTTAATTAAACCATTTACAACAGAAGGTTTAGAGTATCAAGTAAGAAAAGAGTCTTTAGACCTATTTGTAGATAACTTTTTACCAAATAATAAAGTACATATAGTACCATTTGAAAATAGCTATATCTTTGCTGGATATAACGAACTAGTATTAGATGCAACTTTAGCAAAAAATTATGGTTGTACAAGGCTAATTGTAGGTAAAAACCATAGAGCATTAGGTGCTTTATATAGCGAAAATGAGATAAATACAGTATTCGATACATTTAAAGATATAGATATAAAAATTACTCTATTTGATGAGTATGTATATTGTAACCAGTGCAAAACTTTAGTAAATACTAACACTTGCCCACATGGACAACACCACCATATACACTACCACTACAAGCCACTTATGGAGCTTATAGAACAAGGAATAGTACCTCCAACAATTTTAGTTCGTAAAGAGATTTCTGCTCATATTATCTCTACGCTATTCCCAAATCGTTTTAAAAATCTACAAGAGACATACGATATGCTAGTTCCAAGTAGTGGGCTACTAGAAGAGAATAGCGAAGAGGAGTTTTACATAAAACTTGTAGAGCTATACCAAACTAGCTCGCTAACATAAAGGTAAAATATGAATTTACAAAAACTTTTTATAACTTTTTTTGGTAGTGGCTTAGCCCCATTTGCTCCAGGTACAGTTGGAACTGCTGCCTCTATGCCACTTGGTCTTGCAATTATATATTACTTTGGAGCAAACAGCCTAACAACTGTTGTTATAGTTGTTTCTATCATTGCAATAATCGAAATTAATAAGTACGAAAAAGCAACAAACTCACACGATGAAAAATCTATAGTAATCGACGAAGCTGTAGGAGTTTGGCTAACAATGGCAATAACTTTTGGCGGCTTAAGCATTTGGCAAAACCCATACGCTATCTATGTTGCAACTGCTCTTAGTTTTATATCTTTTAGATTGTTTGATATATGGAAACCATCTACAATAGGTTATATAGATAGAAAAGTAAAAGGCGGATTAGGCGTAGTAGGCGACGACTTATTAGCAGGCTTAGCCGCAGGAATTATGAATTTGCTTATATTTAATGCCTTAACTTATTTTAAAGTATAGT
>CAYMUV010000089.1:0-4081 GCA_964393855.1 uncultured Nitratifractor sp. | reverse complement strand
TCTGTTAATTCATACTCTAAACCAACAACGCTATTTTCTGCTTTAATTGCCATTTGTTTCCTTTCTAATAATAATGTCAGATTTTAACTTATTTATCTTTATAATAGCTTATGCTTTAATCTATTTTAAATACTTTTTAGCTTCTTTAGCTGATGCACTATTTGGATAACTCATTATAACTGCATTAAAAAAGTTTTTTGCTTCATCTGCTTTACCTTTCTTTTTTAAAGCAATAGCAGTGTGAAGTAGTAATCTATCCATATAAGAAGCTTTATCATTTAAACTTACACTAGATTGATAATTTAAGATTGCATCTTTGTATTTACCCTTTTTAAATGCAATTTCACCCAAATAGAAGTTAATCGATGCACTCTTATATGAGCGTTTTTTCAAATAATTAAAACCCTCTTGTGCTTTAGAGAACTTTCCATTAGTAAAATTTAAAACAGCTTCTTTATATACCTCTTTGTTGCTTTTACTCTTTTTTATAGTTTTAATTTTTTCTTTTTTTATTGTAGTGTTATTGTTGGTTTCAACTTTATTATTTGTTGGAGTTAAACTACCCGATATCGAAGGAGAAGAGCTCTTTTCTACAATAACTTGTGCAGGTTTAGACTCTAAAGCAGCAACTCTTTGTGATAGTTTATTTACTATATCTTCTAAATTATTATTGGTTTTAGCTTTTAGTTGCTCTATTTTATCTGCTTGACCATTAATAATACTTTTTAATCCATCAAGTTGCTCTTTAAGTTGTGAAATTTTCTGTTTTAAAATAAATATTTCGCGACTATTTTGTTTAGCTACACTATCTACATCTACATATTCAGTGTCTGCATATACCGATTGTTCTGCATATGCAAACGAAACTAATGTTAAACTTATTAAAAAGCATTTTACTATTTTCATTATATCTCCTACCAGTCTATTGATTGAATTCTATTTATACCTAATTTAAATACTTCACTTCGTTGTGCACTTAAGTTTATAAAGCCTATTGAGTTACCACTTGGTAATCTTTTTATATACATTACAATATTACCATCTCCACTAAATCTAGGATATTGATTTATACCACCACTTGTTAATGGGCGAGTTTGAGAACCACTACTATCTGTTAAATAGATATTAAATGATTTTCTACTCTCTTTACTAGAGTAAACAACTTGAGAATTATAAGTATCTACTGAGTCATTGTTACTACCATGGTGTACAATTTTAGATACGCTTCCGCCAATAATTGGCATTTTAAAGATATTAGGCGTTCCTAAACGGTTAGAAACAAAAATAATATTTTGTTCATTATCTGCAAATTTTCCACTTACATCAATTCCACTAAACTTAGTAAGTCTTTTTGCACTACCTCCACTATATAGATAGATATCAGGTTGTGTATCTGGAGCCATTGTAAGTAATAACTTACTACCATCTTTGCTAACATCAGAGCATATTAGCATACCAGTAGATGTTGTAATTAATCTCTTTTGTCCTGTATAGATATTTAATTTATATAACTTAATTTTATCCCCGCTGTAATCGCTATAATATAGCTCTCTTTGGTTTTTATCTGCCCATTTTGGGAACATATTAAAACCTCCACTCATTATAACTTTTTTATATGTAAAAGTGTAGTCTGCAAGCATAATTTCAGTTTTTTTAGCGCCAATATATCTAGCTAATACAACATATCTATTTATCCAATCTATTGGTTGATATTTTGCTGCTGCATTAATATCGCTAACAGCTTTATGTATTAAAAAAGGTGCTTTTTCTAATTTGCTAACTGTGTAGTTTTTTACTAAAATTCTCTTTTTAGGTTTACCTTGATATAGTTTTATATCTAAACTTGCACCATTTGTATCAGTTCTATTAAATTTATATACTACGGTATATTCGCTATTTGTATTTAATGCAACAGGTAGTGTGTTATAGTTTTTTGATGTTGTGTTATTTTCAACTGCAAAATGTCCACTAACACTTAAATCTGCTTTAAATAATTTATTTACAATTTTTCTAAATTTATCTGGTGTACTAAGTGAAGAGACTATTGCAATAGTGGCTCTGGTATCAACATTTTTTTCTACTTTTATAACTGCATCTGGAGCTTGTGCAAAAATATAAAAAGTAAATATTATAGATAGTAGAAAATATCGCATTCTTACTCCTTTTAAAAGCTAACTTTTATTTGATTGTAGCAAGAAGCTTATAAAAGTTATATTAAATAGTATTATAAAGATAGTTTTTTTTATAATTTCTACTTTGCAATAAACTCTACAACAATATTATATGGAGTAGGGTTCGAGTGTGCACCAAAACCAAATCTTTTTAATTGGTCTAAATATGCTTTGAGAGATTTATTAAATTCTGGATTTAAAGAGCGTGATATTATAGTGTAATCAAATAACCCAGTTGGGTAAACTACAAGCTTAACTCTAACTACTTCTCCTGCAAAGTTACTTTGGGCAGGCCACCCTTTTAGTGTATTTTGTACTTTTGCAAAGTAACTGTTTACTATACCTTTTGATTTGTTTACCTTTTTTAAACTTTTTCCTCTATTGCCAATTGGCTTACTCTCTGCTTTGTCATCAGAGATATTTTTTGCAATATTTTTAAACAAAGAGCTGGTATTAACACTTTTTTTATGCTCTTTTACTTTGCTACTTTTTTTAGTTTGATGCTTTTTTGTAGTTTTTTTGCTTTTTTTGATAGCTTTTTTGCTATTTTCTTGTTTAATATTTCTTACTTTTTTAACTTTTTGCTTTTTGGTAACTTTTTTATGCTCGCTCTTTTTTTTATGCTCGCTCTTTTTATGTTTAGTGCTTTTGGGTTTACTCTTTTTATTTAAATAGTTTTTTTTGTGAGATGGAGTACCTAGTGATACCTCTATAACTTCACTCTTTTTATCGGTATAACTTTTTGCTTTTGGTTTAGTTGGAGAGTATAGGGATACTGAGAAAATAGATATAATTATAATAAGATAAATTAAAATAGATGAAACAAGTGCCTCAAATTGCTCTTTTCTCACTTATAATCTCCTTATTTTTAAAGAGCCTTTAAAACTTTAAGGCTACAAATAGTTTATTCTGTAATTAGAGATACTTTACTAAAGCCTACATCTTTAACACTTTTAAGTAAAAAAATTACATCTCCATACTCTAATGCTTTATCTGCTCTAATAAATACAGTAGTAGATGGCTTAAAGTTACTAGATTTTAGCATAAAAGAGTCTCTAAAATTAGATAGTGTAAATCTATCTTTTCCAAAATAGATATTTTTATTTTTATCCATTCTTATAGTTACACTAGACTCTTTTTCTACCTCTTTACTTTGTGTTCCTTGTGGTAAATCTATCTGCTCTTGATAAGTCATTGTGGGTGCTGTAACCATTAAAATTGCCATTAAAACAAGCATTACATCAACAAATGGTGTAATGTTTAAATCTGGTTCATCATCCCAATTCATTTTAATTCCTACTTATTAAAATCTCTGCTGCAGACTCTAGTGTAGAGTTTAACTCATAAATTTTTCGTTTTAAAAGTAGGTTAAAAGAGTAAGCAAAAATTGCTACAAATATACCAACAGCAGTAGCTATAAGAGCTTCGCTAATTGCAGGCGCAACAACTGCTAAAGATGCACTTTTTAAGTTTCCAAGTCTTCCAAAAGCATCTAAAATACCAACAACTGTTCCAAAAAGACCAATAAAAGGTGAAGTAGAAGCCATAATACCAAGTTGTGTTAAACCTTTTGTTGATACCCTTATTGTATCGCTAATAGCAGCTTTAAAAATCTTTTCTAAACTTCCTTCGCTTCTATTTAAATATCCATAAAGAATAGAAGCTGCATCAGGAGAAGTTTCGTCAGATTTATATAAAGATGCTAGAGCCTCTTGCTCAACTTTAAGTCTTTTGTTTATTGTTCTATATCGGTAGATAAATATTGTAAGTGTAGAAATAAAATATACAGATAGCGTCCCTATAACTAAAAAAGTTATAAAGCCACTCTGTGCAAAATAGTCTGAGATTGACATACCTTACTTCTTAATAGATTCAATTTTACTAACTGCTGTTGCAATTGTAGTATCAGA
>CAYMUV010000088.1:0-4121 GCA_964393855.1 uncultured Nitratifractor sp. | reverse complement strand
TAGATATAAGTATAGATGGGTATAAAATAGAAGATGTTATTTTAAAAGGTGTTTGTGCCAAATGTAGTATCTAATAAAATTAAAAAGTGGCTACACTTTGGTAGCCATTATTAACATTTAAATAGTGGCGAAAATTGGTGCAAAACCACACCTTAAGCCTCTCAACAAAAACCAGAAACCAAAAACAATTTCCCCTCTCACCTCTTGTAAAAAATGCTAAGCAAAGCAGGTAGCAAAAGCAGGTCTAAAACAAGAGCTATATTTAGTGCTATTACTGTTACTATTGCAAAGTTTACATTTGGAATGAAGCTACTTACTCCAAAGATTGCAAATGTAAAGCTGAGTATCAGGGTTGTCAGTATCATTGCATTACCTGCATGGCTTAGGACATAATCTATACTCTCTTCAAAGCTCATTGTTTTGATAGCTTGGAAGTATTTTGAGAAGAAGTGGATTGTATCATCAACTGCAATTCCCAAGATAACCGAAGCTGAGACTGCCACTCCTATATCTATATTTCTGCCAAGATACCCCATCGCCCCACCTACAAGTAGTATTGGTGCAATATTTGGTACTATAAATATCCAAAGCATCTTTAATCTTCTAAATATTAGATACATCGCAATTACAACTAAAACAAGTGTTGTCGAAATTGACAAAAGCAGTGTATCCATAACCGAGTATTGCATATTTGCAAAGATAGAGGCTTGCCCCTCAACCTCAGCACTGTATTGGCTCTGGTTTTTGAACCAATTTTTGATCCAATCTATCATTGCCAAATCTTTGGATGTATCTTGAACTTTGCTGTTAATGCTGACTCTGATGTATCTTTGGGTTGTATCGATTTTATCATTCATCTCTTCGCCTTGAGGTAGGCTCATAGAGTATAAAAGTAAATACTGGGCAACTTTTTGCTTTGTTTGGGGCAGAATTTTGGTGCTGTTTTTGTCTAAAATTTTGTGCATTCTTTGGATAATATCTTTTAAAGAAGAACTAAAAGTTACATTTGGATATTTACTCTTTAGGGCATCTTCAAACTCTGCAATTTTATTTAAAAATTTAGGTGATATAGCACCATCTTTTACTTTTGAATCTACTATAACTTCATAAACCATTGAGCCTGTAAGCCTCTTTTCTACAAAGTTGCTGCCACTTCTTACAATAGTGTTTTTATCGAAATATTTTAAGCTGTTGCTATCTACTTTTAGCATCTTTAAGCCATATCCAACAATTAGCATAACCACTACAAATGTCAAAATAATCTGCTTATCATGCTTTGCAATAAATTTCCCGTAACCTTTGGTTTCAAAGAGATTAAACATCTTAATCTGGCGAACTCTGTAGCTCTCTTTTAGCATTAGCAAAATTGCGGGAGCAAGTGAAATACTAAGTAAAAATGCAATTAAAGCTCCTGCTGTAATAGCCACCCCAAGTGTAGCAATTGGCTCTATTTTGCTGATAGTAAGTGTTGCAAAACCAATTGCGGTAGTTAAAGATGTCATGGCAATTGGGGTAAAGTTGTTCTTTAGAGCCAAATAGACTGCCTCTTTATTTGCAATATCTTTAGAGCGATAAAATACCCACGCCAAAAATAGGTGCATAGAGTCAGCAATAGCTATTGCAGCAATAAATGAGGGTATATTTACTGTAAAGTTATTTAGCTTATGTCCCATCAAAATTTGCATACTAAGCACGAGCAAAAAAGTGAACACTATCACAATTGACGGAATCGCCACACCTATTGGGTCTTTAAACAGAACAAAGAGCAAAATAACTACAATTACCACAGCAAGTGGCATCAAAACCAAAGCATCATGAAGTGCCACATTAACAAGTGATGCAGTAACTGCTGAAACACCGGAGATATAGATTTTGTATCCTGTTTTTGATTCAAACTCTTTTTGAATTTTTTTAAGATCCTTCATCACATGTAGGTTTACTTCTTCGTTACTTCCAATAGAAGGGCTTAGCTTGACCGATATCAGAGTAGTTGTGGCATCTTGATTTATCAATTGATGCAAAATAAGTCTATCTTTTATTGCAATTAGCCTCTTTTGCTCCATAAAGTCGCTTGGGGTTTTGATAAAATCCTCTACTGTTAGTTCATCATCTTCACTCTTAATATATTGATAGTTTGTGAGTGAATTAACTTTTTGCACACCATCTATTTTTTTAAGCTCTTTGGTTAGTTCCAAAATTGTCTTAATTGGTTTTTCTCTAAATATCCCCTTTTTATCTTCAAAAGCCAAGATAAAGTTATCATCGCCACTAAATGTAGAGCGAAACTTATCGTAATCTTTCATAATTTTTGAGTTTGAATCAAACCATATCCTGTAACTCCCCTCAAAAGCCAAATCTTTTAGTGCAATGGAAAAAAGGGCAGTCAAAATTGTAATTGCAAGTATAATTGCAACTTTGTATCTATCTAAAAAGTCTATATATTTTCGCATTTTGTTACCTTTTTAAAGCACTTTTTGCAAATGCATTTGAGTTTATATGAGCATCTATTTTATCTTTGGTAACTGTAAGTGTAGAACTTTTATTGTTTTGGGCATTTACTATCTTCATCTTAACAACTCTTGCAACTTTGTCAATATGTTTATATTTTAAAAAATATACCCTTTTAAAGAGCCTGTTTTGTTTATCATAATACTCCCCTTCAGAAGGTAAAAAATTAGCCTTTTTAACCCAAATAACCTGCTTAGAGTAGGCACTGTTGGCACTCTTTGGAACTCTTGTTATTTTGTAGTATGCAATATTGTCTATTATCTCCTCTTTTGCATCTGCACTATATTTGTAACTCTTGTAGTTTTGCGAAGATATATCTTCATAAGAAAATTCACTGCCCATCAAAGTGCCTTGCTTTTTTCGAGAACTGACTCTTTTTATCATCTTTAAAGAAGGTATATATATCCACTGCTTGGCATCACCACCGACTACCTCATAACTTAATAGTTTTGTTCCTTTTAAATTTTTTGGACTTAAAAAGGTAGCCATAGATTTATCTCCATTTTTGCTCTCAAGCCTCTTTATCTCCAATTTAACCTCTTTTTTTGCACCACTTGGGTTTTTAATTGTAATTGTTGCATAAGATATCGAACTCTTATATCCACTTAAGGCATTGTATGCCCTCTTTGCTACCTCTTGAGAACTCATAGCAAAAAGCGATGAAGTGATCGCACTTAATAGTAGTATTTTTTTCATAGAAAATCCTTTTCGTATTTATGTGAACAATGTTAACATAACTAAGCTTAAATGTTATCAATGTTAACATTATATTTTTTTGATATAATTTTAGAGTGCTTAGTTTTTTAGTTATAAATATATTATGCGAAGGGAGCAAATTGAAAAAGAGCGATTATCATCATGGAAACTTAAAAGAGGAGTTTCTTAAGATTGCATTGGATTTTATTCATAATCAAGATGTGGAAAATTTGACTCTAAAGATTCTATCGGATGCCACGGGAACTTCTCGTTCTGCGATTTACAGACACTTTAAATCTAAAGATGCCTTGATGGAAGAGGTTATTAGAGAGGGTTTTAGAGAGTTTGACAAAGCAACAAGCCCAATATTTCAAGATAAAAATGTGCCACTTGTAGATAGATTTTACAAAGCCTCTAAAGCTTATATAAATTGGGCAAAAGCTAATCCAAACCTCTACAGACTGCTTTTTGGCAAAAGATATGCACATATTAGAGAAGAGATACTTAGCATAAAATCAGATGATTGCGATGCCTTCGGCTCACTAAAGCTGGCAATTACAGAAGGGCAGCAAAAGGGTATTATAAAAAAAGGTGACCCCCTAAACCAAAGCATAATAATCTGGGCATCACTACACGGATTATCCTCTTTAATAATAGACGGATTTATGGATGTAGAGGCAATAAGCGACAAACTAACAGACGAAATCTTCAAAAGCCTGCTTGCTGGTATTGTAAGCAATAAAGTTAAAATAATCTCTACAATACCATTTATAAATACTCTCGTTAAACCAAATTGAAAAAATTAATTTGCTCCAATAACATTTAATTAAGCTCTATTTGTGTTTTTACTTCAAGCTAAAGGCATAAAGCACAATGCTTTTTTAAATTAC
This sequence comes from uncultured Nitratifractor sp., assembly GCA_964393855.1. GTDB lineage: Bacteria > Campylobacterota > Campylobacteria > Campylobacterales > Sulfurovaceae > JAADEQ01. The sequence continues at coordinate 27 of CAYMUV010000088.1, read as the reverse complement.
AGCCCTTACAAATCTCCACATTTAGAA
>CAYMUV010000087.1:0-4138 GCA_964393855.1 uncultured Nitratifractor sp. | reverse complement strand
TACACCTTACAAAAGCTTTAGGCTTTAAGTTTTAAACTAATAATTAATCCTGATGTTAAGATTAAAATTGTAACTAGATATAGTAGGTTATAACCAAAAGTATGTAGTACCCAAGCTCCTAAAATTGGGAAGAATAGTCCTATTGAGCTTAGATTTGTTTGCAAAGCTGTATATATTGGGCGTTTATCTTCGGGGGCGATTTCGATAATTAGGTTCATACCTGCTATATTAAAGCCATCTATTGCTATACCAAATAGCAAAAATATCGCCATATAGCCATAAACATTCTCTGCAAATAGTGCAACTATAAATGGCAAAATTGCTAAAACAAATGCTAAAGTTAGCATATTTTCGTAGTTGCTAATTCGTCGCCAAAGCAAAGAACTACCTATAATAGAGCCAATCATCTGTATTGTAATAAAGCCACCTAGCATCCAACCTGTAAGCTCGAAAGTGCTATTGGCTTTTAATATTACAAATGGCATTGCAAACATATATCCAAAACTTAAAAATATTGCTAAAGTCTGTTTTTTAAGCCTATTATCTTGCCTTAAAAGCTTATTTGCATTTTTTATAAAATCTTTAAAGCTCTTCTCTTTTGTAGATACATTCTCTTTAATAGGCTCATCAATTGTGCCAAAAATTATAAAACCAATTGCCATAATTGCTGAGCTTATCATAAAAAGATAAGCATAATTTTGTGGAGCTTGAAAGTTGCTTAAAACATAACCAGTAACACCACCACTAATAATCGAAGCAATACTACCTGCAATATTACGATTTGCCATCGTTTTACCGCGATATTTTTTACTAAATAGTTTTGCTTGTAACTCTTTAAAATATATTGCACCAAAACCTGCTGTAAACGAAAAGAAAAAGAGTCCAACACCAATTAAAGCAACTGTTAAGCTCTTATTAGAGTCGCCTATTAGTGCGATAAATAGCCCTATGCTAAACCAAGCTAAAAATCTAAAAAAGAAAACTTTACGCAAATATGGAATTACTCGTTTATAACTTTGTGCATGAAACGAAGCATAAAGCTGAATAACAATTGCACCACCACGAAGCAAAGCAGCATAAAGCCCAACCAAAAAGGCACTTTGGCTAAAGTGATGAACCATTAAAGGCATAACAGTAGAGGGCTCTGCAACAGTAATTGCAAGGCTTAAAAAGAAAGCATGAGCTATATTTTTATAGTTATTTATTGGGTTGTCGATTTTAAACATTATTAATTTCCTTTATTTAACCGTGTATTTTACATTTTTTAAATATAATTGCAGTTAAAAAAAGAGTATAAATGGCAGAAATTGTAAATTGGATTGTTCAAACAGTAGGTAGCTTGGGTTATGTTGGCATATTTGTTATGATGTTTTTAGAGAGCTCTTTCTTTCCATTTCCAAGCGAGGTAGTTATGGTTCCTGCTGGATATTTGGCAAGTAAAGGCGAAATGAGCCTATCTTTATCGATTTTAATTGGTATTTTAGGTTCGCTAAGTGGTGCAATATTTAACTACTACTTAGCAAAACATTTTGGTAGGACTTTTCTTTTAAAATATGGAAAATACCTCTTTTTAAAAGAGGATAGCTTAGAGAAACTAGAGAAGTTCTTTACAAATCATGGGCATATATCTACTTTTACAGGTAGATTAATTCCAGGAATTAGACAATATATATCTCTTCCTGCTGGTATGGCAAAGATGAATTTAGCTAAATTTAGCCTATATACGGCTTTAGGTGCAGGTATTTGGGTAATTGTTTTAGCACTTTTAGGCTACTTTATTGGCGAAAACGAAGCCCTAATTAAAGAGTATTTACACTATATAACAATTGGAGCATTAGCTTTTGTTGGCATAATAGTTGCAATTTATCTTGCAGTAAAAAAGAGAAATTAAACCTTTTTGGGTATAATCTTGCAATTTTAAATAGAGAGGTAAAAAATGAGTTGGAGTCCTAACAGTTGGAGAGAGTTTCCAATAAAGCAACAACCAGAGTATAAAGATTTAGAAAAATTAAAAGAGATAGAGAAGCAAATAAGCACTTTTCCTCCACTAATTTTTGCTGGAGAGGCAAGAAGCTTAAAAAAACAGCTTGCAAAAGCAGGAAGAGGCGAAGCTTTTATTATTCAAGGTGGCGATTGTGCCGAAAGTTTTGCTAGCTTTAATGCAGATACAATCAAAAATCTATTTAAATTAATTTTACAAATGTCTGTTGTAGTTGCCTACTCTAGTGGAAAACCTGTTGTAAAAATTGGTAGAGTTGCAGGACAATTTGCAAAACCAAGAAGTAGCGATTTTGAAGAGAAAGATGGTGTAAAACTACCAAGTTACAGAGGTGATATTATAAACGATATCGAATTTAGTGCCGAAGCAAGAGAGCCAGACCCATATAGAATGGTTAGAGCTTACTATCAATCAGCAGCTACAATGAACTTACTTCGTGCCTTCTCTCGTGGTGGATTGGCAGATTTAAATCAAGTTCATAGATGGAATTTAGATTATATTAAAAGTCATCCAATTGGGCAAAAGTATGAAGATATTAGTTGCCAAATAGATAAAGCTATGAGCTTTTTAAAAGCAGCTGGTTTAACTAGCGAAAATACGCCTCAGCTTAGACAGACAACTGTTTATACTTCTCACGAAGCTCTTTTATTAAACTACGAAGAGGCACTTACAAGAGAAGATAGCTTAACAGGAGATTGGTATAACACTTCGTCTCATATGCTTTGGATTGGCGATAGAACAAGAGGTTTAAAAGATGCACATATTGAGTACTTTAGAGGCATTAAAAATCCAATTGGTTGTAAAGTTGGTCCAACAATGCAAGCAGATGAGCTTATAGAGTTAATTAATGCACTTAACCCAAATAACGAAGAGGGTAAATTAAATCTAATAGTTAGAATGGGAGCAGGTAAAATAGATGAGTACTTCCCACCACTACTAAAAGCTGTAAAAGAGGCAGGTAAAAATGTAGTTTGGACAATAGACCCAATGCATGGGAATGTAGAAAAGAGCTCAACAGGGTTTAAAACAAGAGATTTCGATAATATATTATCGGAGGTAAAATCGTTCTTTAGAATCCATAAAGAGAACGACACAGTTGCAGCTGGAGTACACTTGGAGATGACGGGAGAAAATGTAACAGAGTGTACAGGTAGTGCATCTTGCCCAATAACAGTAGATGACCTATCTAGCCGTTACCACACACAATGCGACCCAAGATTAAATGCAAATCAAGCACTAGAGCTTGCATTTATGATATCTGAAATCTTTTAAATTAGAGGGCTTTTGCCCTTAATTTAGTAAAAATACTCCAAGCAAAAATTCCAATTATAATACCAATAGAGTCTGCTACTACATCTAGCAAAGAGAATTCACGACCATCTATAAAACTTTGTACTATCTCTATTTGCATACCAAAAGCTAAAAGTAATAAAAACTTAGCAAGAGTATTTAAGCTACTATATGCAAGTGTTAGCAATATAAAAAGCGTAAAAAATGCAATAAAATGGTTAGCTTTATCCCACATAGACTCAACTATTGGTATATGTCTAGTTGTAGTTGCCAAATACTCTATAACTACTAAGCATATATAAAATGCTGCCCTAAAAAGTAATATTATATTCATTTACTTTTGCTTACTTTTTAAAGCTTTTACTGCCTCTAAAATTGCATCTCTAAACTCATAAGGTTGAACGCTGTTAATACTTGGAATCAATTTATTAAAGTTGCTATCTACAAAGTGAACTGTTGGAGTTGCATTACTATGCATCCACTCTTTTGGCAAAATATCTTGATTGTAAACATCTACATAGATAACTTTGCAATACTTATCTAAAAGCTCTTTAACCTCTTTAACTCTAAAGACTCTCTCTTGATAAGCACAAGCTGGACAACCTTTGCGTTTAATATCGAATATAATAACCTTATTCTTTGGTAAATTCTGTATTGAGTTGATATTAGTAGAATTTGCACAACTTGTTACAAAAAATAGCGTGGATAATAAAAATATATCTATAAATAACCTCTTTAGCATATCTGCTCCTTAAAATTTAATAAACTAAATTGAGTAAAATTATATTCCCTTTTTTAGATTTTGTCAATTTTTATATAGATTTGAAATTATAACTTTTATAAGGTGTA
>CAYMUV010000086.1:0-4139 GCA_964393855.1 uncultured Nitratifractor sp. | reverse complement strand
GTTAAAATTGCAATATCTTTTAACATCTCTTTTTTTCTATCTCCAAAACCAGGAGCTTTAACTGCAGCAATATTTAATACACCTTTTAATCTATTTAAAACTAAAGTAGTTAAAGCTTCGCCTTCAACATCGTCTGCAATAATTAATAGTGGTCTTCCACTTTGTTGAGTTTGCTCTAATAGTGGAATTAAATCTTTTAAAGAGCTAATTTTACTATCTGTAATTAAAATTAATGGGTTGTCCATCTCTGTTGTCATCTTTTCACTATTAGTTACAAAATATGGACTTAAATAGCCTCTATCAAATTGCATACCCTCTACAACTTCTAACTCATCATTAATTCCTTTTGCCTCTTCAACAGTAATAACACCATCTTTACCAACTTTCTCCATTGCTTCTGCAATTAAGTTACCAATAGTCTCATCTGAGTTAGCCGAAATTGTTGCAACTTGTGCAATCTCTTTTTTATCTTTAACCTCTTTGCTACTCTTTTTAAGCTCTTCGAAAATTGCAGCTGCTGCTTTGTCCATACCTCTTTTTACTTCAATTGGGTTAGCACCTGCAGTAATATTTTTTAAACCTTCTTTAAAAATAGATGCTGCTAAAACTGTTGCAGTTGTTGTACCATCTCCAGCTTCATCTGCTGTGTTACTTGCAACCTCTTTTACAAGCTGAGCTCCCATATTCTCTAATGTATCTTCTAACTCAATCTCTCTAGCAACAGATACACCATCTTTAGTAATTGTTGGTGCACCAAAGCTTTTTTGAATTAAAACATTTCTACCTCTAGGACCCATTGTTACTTTAACTGCATCTGCTAGCTTAGTAACACCATTAAAAATTCCATTTCTTGCATTATCTCCAAAGAAAATCTCTTTTGACATTCTTTCTCTCCTTAATATATTATTTTAGCAAACCTAAAATATCATCGCTATTTAAAATTAAATACTCTTTATTATCTAGTGTAATTTCACTGCCTGCATATTTACCAAATACAACTGTATCACCTTCGCTGATACCCTCTTCTTTTGCATCTGGTCCAACTGCTAAAACTTTACCTTGTAGTGGTTTCTCTTTAGCATTATCTGGTAGTATAATACCACTTGCAGTAGTTGTTACCTCTTCTTCTCTTTCTATTAATACTCTATTTGCCAATGGCTGAAAGTTCATATCTTTCTCCTTACCATAATTTTTGCCTTGTAATTATAGTAATTATTTTTAAAAATGTCAAGAGTATTCAAAAGAAAAACTAAATAAACTTTAGTCTAATAGACTAAATAAACTTTATACCATATACTTATCTATATCCAAATCAAAGATAATTTCTATTGGATATAGATAATTTAATATTTTTTAAAGCTTTATAGGGTATTATTTCGGACACAAAAACTTAAGTGGCAAGGTAGCTCAGCTGGTTAGAGCGCTGGTCTCATAAGCCGGAGGTCGGGGATTCGAGTTCCCCCCTTGCTACCACTTCTTTTCAAGAAAAATCAAAAAATTTTCATTTTATGCAACTTTTTTATAAAAAAACATTTTTTTACTCTAGTTTTAAGATTAATTAATATTAAATATGTTATCCTATGTTTAACATTTATAAATATTAAGGGGTAAAAAATGAAAAAGGTAGCAACAACAGTAGGTTTATTGTTTGCATTGTCACAATTTGCTATTTGTGAAAACATTGACGGTACTTTGGCAGTTGATGCAAATGTTAATAAATTAACTTCTACTGCAAAAAGTAGTGCAAGTAGTTTTAAATCAAGTGCTAAAGAAGTAGCAAATAAGCTAAGTCAAGATGATACTTTAAGTGCAAATTTAGATAATAATGTAAATACAAACTACGATGTAACAGCCAAAGATACAGTAGCAGCAGACTCTGCACCAATTGCTACATCTTACGATTTAGTTAATAGTGTAGAGGGTCCATTTGTAGGACTTGAAGGCTCTGCAGTAATTGGATCAGAAGCTGATGGAAAAAGTAGTAGTGGTATGTCATTTGGTTTAAGATTTGGTGCACAAAATAGCGAGTGGCGTACAATGGCTGTATTAGAAAAATATAGTAACGATACTGAATATAACGACTACTTAAGAGGTCTTTTACAATTAGACTACTACTTCTTAGGTAACGATAATTTAATGATTGACACATTCGCTTTAAGACCATATGCAGGTTTAAATGCTGGTGGATTATCGCTTGATACATCTAAAGAGAATGTTAAAACATTAACTTATGGTGGGCAAGTTGGTGCAACAATGGGTGTAACAAGCAATATCGATTTAGATGTTGGTTATAGATATAATGTAACAACTTCTGATTTAGTTGACCACACTTCTAACTTAGTAGTAGGTGTACACTACAAATATTAATTATTAGCCCTTTTGGGCTAAAAATCTTACTTTTAAAGTATATTCTACCCATATTTTTATATAATTTCAGTAATTAATTATTAGGACTTTATTTATGATAGACTTAAAATATATCGAAAAAAACTTTGATGAAGCAGCTAAAAAGCTCTCTAAAAAAAAGGTTAAAAAAGAGCTACTAGAAGAGCTTAAAGAGTTATTTGGCAAATTAAAAGATGCAAAAGCAGCTTTCGAAAACAAAAGAGCAGAGCAAAAGAGCTTATCTAAAGAGTTTGGTGCTTACAAAGCTCAAGGTAAAGATATATCTGAGTTAAAGAGCAAGCTAGATGCTCTAAAGAGTGAAATATCTAAATTAGAAGAGATACAAAAAGATATAAATAAAGAGTTAGAAGCAAAAGCTTTAAATATTCCAAATTTTCCAGATGATAGCGTGCCAGATGGAGAAAACGAAGATGACAATATTGAGATAAAAAGGGTTTTAGAGCCAAAAGAGTTCTCTTTTAAGCCAAAAGAGCATTGGGAGTTAGCAGAGTCAAATGGTTGGATAGATTTTAGTCGTGGTGTAAAATTGGCAAAGAGTCGTTTTGCAATTTTAGCTAACGAAGCTGCAAAATTAGAGAGAGCTTTAATTAACTTCTTTTTAGATACAAATACAAAAGCGGGATTTAAAGAGTTTAATGTTCCTGTTTTAAATAACTCTAATATGTTATTAGGTACAGGGCAACTACCAAAATTCGAAGATGATCTATTTAAAATAGATGGCGAAGATTTATACTTAATTCCAACTGCCGAAGTAGCCCTTACAAATATGTTTAACGATGAGATTTTAGACGAAAAAGAGTTACCTCTGCTTTTAACAGCATATACACCTTGCTTTAGAAAAGAAGCAGGTAGTGCAGGTAGAGATACAAGAGGAATTATTAGACAACATCAATTCGATAAAGTAGAGATGGTTGCAATTACTAAACCTGAACAAGGTGATGAAGTTTTTGATAAAATGGTTCAAAATGCATCAGATATTTTAACAGCTTTAGGGCTTCCTCATAGACTTGTAGAGTTATGTGGTGGTGATTTAGGCTTTGGAGCAGCAAGAACTGTAGATTTAGAAGTTTGGCTACCAGGGCAGGGCAAATATAGAGAGATTAGCTCTGTAAGTACTACAAGAGATTTTCAAGCTAGAAGAGCAAAAATAAGATATAAAGATGGAAAGAAAAACAAGCTTGTAAATACACTAAATGGTTCAGCTTTAGCAGTTGGTAGAACACTAGTTGCTATAATGGAAAATTATCAAAACGAAGATGGCACAATAGATATACCAGAAGTTTTAAAACCATATATGATGAGATAATTTCTCATTATATCGATATGTTTATTTTACACATACAAATAAAAATTATACTTACTTCTTAATTTTTTTGCAATAATTTAAAACTATTCTGCTACTATGTATATATTAAAAGGAGAGATTTTATGAGCATATTAAAAGTTTTTCTACAAATACTTATATTATCTAGTTTTATTTTTGCAAACTCTATTTATGGCAAAGCTAGCTGGTATGGTAAAAAATTTCATGGTAAATTAACAGCTTCGGGTGTAAAGTATAATATGTATTCATATACAGCTGCACACAAATCTTTACCTCTTGGAACTCTTGTTAAAGTTACCAATCTAAAAAATAAGAGATGGGTATATGTAAAAATTACCGATAGAGGACCATATGCACACGGAAGAGTAATAGACCTCTCATATTTAGCTGCAAAAAAAATTGGTTTAGT
>CAYMUV010000085.1:0-4152 GCA_964393855.1 uncultured Nitratifractor sp. | reverse complement strand
TAATGTTTTTATTCAGATTATTTAGCTCATCTTTAGTAAATTTATATAGCTCTCCTAAAATAATCACCACTTCCCTTTTTAGTAACTTGACGAAATTATAACATTATTTAAAAAATATAGTAGAAAAATATATCAATATATTTATATTTTTTTAAAAGAAGCAATTTTTAGATATAATATTACTCATATTTATAAATGGAGTTTCTATGCAAGAGAATCATATAGAAGAAGATGAAATAGATTTAAAAGAGTTATTATGGACAATACTTCGATATAAATGGTCTATTTTAGCTGTTACTTTGCTTGTTACAATAATAGCTACTATATTTGCTTATTATAAGCCGAATATATATAAAAGTCAAGCTACTGTACAAATTGGTGTAAATACTAAACAAGCTGTAAATAGTAACGATGTTTTGCAAGAGGCTCTTATGGGTGGTGGCTCTTCTAGCGATATAGATACAGAGATTGCTATTATTAAATCTAGAACAATTATTTTAAAAGCTATGCAAAAGATAGATATTGCTACGCACATTTGGGGTATTAATAAATTTTATAAAAGAAAAGAGTTATATCTACATGCCCCTATTGCAGTTGATGTTAAAAAAGGTAAGGGTTTAAAATTTAAATTAACCCCAGACTCTATTAGTAAAAATTCATTTACACTAGAGACAAGTGGCGTTACAAAAGATGGATTTAAATTCGATTATAAAAAAACTGGTATATTTGGTAGACCAATACACACGAAAGATTTTGATTTAACAGTAACTAAATTAACTGATGAGTTAGACTATAAGGCATATGAGTTTATAGTTTATGATCAAAAGTATTATGCAGATAAGATAAAAGATAAAGACATTAGTGTATCGCAGCTTGGTAAAAAGGCAAATATTTTACAAGTTAGCTACAACGATGCTGCACCTCTTAGAGCAACAGAGTTTGTAAATGCACTTGTAAATGAGTATATGAAGCAAAATATAGAGTTAAAAACAAAAGAGGCAGTACAAACATTAAAATTTATTAATAATCAGCTAGAGATACTAAAAGGGAGTCTTAAAAAGTCTGAAAAAAACATAGAGCAATTTAAAACAAAAGAGAAGACTGTAGATGTAAAAATGAGTGCCGAGCATATTTCTAATACTCTTGCAGATTATGAATCTAAGGTTGGTGTTTTAGATATGCAAGTATCTATTATGCAAAAGATTTTTAATAAGGTAAATAGGGGTGTTGGTTTAGATACGCTTACATTAGTTGGTGTAGGAGTTGATACTAGTGGAGTATCTGAGCTTATTAAAGAGTTACAGCAAGCAATGTTGCAAAGAAGAACTTTACTAAAAGAGTTTACAATGCAACACCCAGAGGTGCAAAAAATCTCTATTAGAATAATAAATTTAAAAAGAATTATTAAGCAATCTGTATCTAATATATTAAAGGGTTTAAAGCAGAAAAAAGCACTTTTAGTTTCGCAAATGGCTAAATATAAAAGTCAGTTAAAAAAGCTACCTAAAGTTCAACAAAACTATTTATCTCTTGAGCGTAAATTTACATTTAATGAGAAATTTTATACATATCTGTTAGAGAAAAAAACAGAAACTCAAATTAAAAAAGCCGCAACAATTAGCCAAAATAGAGTTTTAGATTTAGCTTTATTACCAAAAGACCCAGTAAAACCCAAAAGAAAATTAATAGTTGCAGTTGGTTTAATTTTAGGTTTAATTTTAGGGCTATTTTTAGCATTTATAAGAAATATGTTAGATAATACAATTAAGAGTATAGAAGATATAGAGCGTTCGACACAAGTGCCAATTGTTGCAACAGTTCCTAAATATATTGCAAAAGATAAAGACCAAAGAGAGTTAATTGTAATTAGAAAACCAAAATCTTCTGTAGCAGAGAGCTTTAGAACACTTAGAACAAATTTGCAATACCTAATTGATAAAGAGGATTCTAAAGTAATATCTATAACTTCAACTGTTGGGGCAGAGGGTAAAACTACAATAGCAGCAAACTTAGCAGCCGTTTTACAGATGTTAAATAAAAGAGTAATTGTGTTGAATTTTGATTTAAGAAAGCCAACTTTGCATACTATTTTTGGTTTGCCTAACCATAAGGGTTTAAGTGCATATCTATCTAATCATGCTACTTTAGATGAAATTATTGAGAAGACAAAAATTAAAAATTTAGATATTATACCAGCAGGAAATATACCACCAAATCCAAGTGAGTTAATTAGTTCTCTTAGGGCAAGGCTACTTATAGAGGAACTTAAGAAATATTATGATTATATAATACTAGATACTCCACCAATTGGTTTAGTGACCGATGCTAGAGTACTATTAAGCCAATCAGATGCAACACTTTATGTAATGAAAGCAGATTACTCTAAAAAAGAGTTTTTAAGAACTGTTAATGAGTTATATAAACAAAAAGATATTAAGAGTTTTGGTATTGTTGTTAATAGTGTAGGTATGAGTTATGGCTATGGCTATGGTTATGGTTATGGTTATGGTTATGGTTATTATAGCGATGATGGAAGTAAGTAGGTATGTTCTCTTTTTTTAGTAAAAAAAAGATATCTAAAGATGAGGTGATAGATAGATTACAGATAGATTTGCACTCTCATTTAATACCTGGTATTGATGATGGTGCAAAAACTTTAGAGCAGAGCATAGAGCTTATAACTTCTCTTTCTAATCTTGGTTTTAAAAAGTTAATTATTACTCCACATATTATGATAGACGCTTATCCAAATGAAGAAAAAGATATTTTAAATAGATTAAATATTCTGAAGTTAGAGATAAAAAAAATAGATTTAGATATACAATTAGAAGCCGCTGCAGAATATTATATGGACGAGGGTTTTTTATCGCATTTAGAAAACCCTTTATTGATTAATGGAGAGTATCTACTTTTTGAGACATCATATATGAGTAAACCTATGAATATGGAAGAGTTGATATATGAAATAGCCTCTAGAGGTTATAAACCAATTTTGGCACATCCTGAGAGATACAGATATATTAAAGATTTAAAGAAAGAGTACTATAGGCTTAAAGAGTTAGGAGTATACTTTCAGTTAGATACTAGCTCTTTAGGTGGATATTATGGACAAGATGCAATGGAAAAAGCAACTTTTTTAATGAACGAAGGCTTAGTAGATTTTGTGGGTAGTGATACTCATAATAAAAAACATATCAAAAATTTAGAAAAAACATTAAATGAAGAGAAAATGTGGTACAATATGTTTGAAAAGAATACCTTACTTAACAAAACTTTAACAAAGGGAGATCGATGAAACACTTATTACTAGTTGTTGCAATGATTTTTGCAACTGGATGTGCAACTAAAAACTACACTTTAATGGAAACACCAGAGGGTACAGTAAATTCTGAAGATTTTACATCTTCGATTGTAGAGTATAGAATTCAGCCACAAGATAGACTTATGATTACATCATATAATCATACAGATTTAATTCCAACAGAGTTAAATAAAAATGGTATTTTGGTAGATACAAGTGGTTATATCTCTTTACCATTAGTACATAGAGTGCATGTAGCAGGTCTATCGCAAGCTCAAGCTGGTAAAAAGTTAGAAAAACTTTATAGTAAATACCTAAAAGGTCCTTCATTTAATGTAGAGGCTATTAATAAAAGAGTTTATGTGCTTGGAGAGGTTAAAAAACCTGGAGCTATTAATTTAGATAAAGAAAAAACTACACTTTTAGAAGCTATAGCACAATCTGGCGATTTAACAGATAATGCAGTAAGAGATAATATTATTATCTTAAGAAGAGACTCTGTAGGACATATGAAAATGAGAAAAGTAGATTTAACACATTTCGATGCAATGCAAGCTAGTAATATGATGTTATATCCTAACGACATTGTATATGTTCAACCAAATACATGGAAAAAATATAAAGTTACAGCGGATAATATTAGCTCTATTACAAGAGTAGTATCTGGTTTAGCTGCTCCTTACTTAATATTTAAGTAAACTTCTAATTAAATAGGTCTTTGTGCCTATTTAGCCTCTAAATTTTTTTAAACTTTTTAGTATTAAGCGCTTTGAATTTTGAATTTTGAATTTTGAATTTTGAATTTTGAATTTTGAATTTTGAATTTTTCTGCGTATAAGAAAATATTATAT
>CAYMUV010000084.1:0-4227 GCA_964393855.1 uncultured Nitratifractor sp. | reverse complement strand
GTGGGTCTTTTTCGAAAGCAGATAATAAGCCTGCATTTCCAAAAGATGTATTATTGGTAATATCACTTTCATCTATTATGGTAACCTTATGTCCAGCTTGACTAAGATAGTATGCATTCATTAAACCAATTACTCCACCACCAATAATTAATATCTTCTTATTCATATTTACTCCTCACCTCTAATTTATAATTGTATCATATTATAATAGATATGTATAATATTTATGGTAAAATTAGATTTATATTATAAAGTTATAAATAATTAAGGATAAATATGAAAAAACTTTTAATAACTATAGTAATTGGCACAAGTGCACTATTTGCAAATTATAGTGCAAGCATATCTAAAATATCACCACAAATCGAAAATAGAATGCGAACAGGTGGCTCTTTTAAAGACTACTGCCCAATTACTATTAAAGATTTACGCTACTTAAAAGTAAGCTATATTGGCTTTGATGGTAAAGAGCATATAGGAGAGCTTGTAGTAAACAGAGCAATTGCTAATAGTGTTGTTGCAATTTTTAAAGAGTTATATAATATTAAATATCCAATTAGAAAGATGCACCTTGTAAGCGACTATGGAGCAAGTGACTTTGACTCGATAGAGGCAGATAATACAAGTGCTTTTAATTGCCGTTATGTAGATGGCACACATAAATGGTCTAACCACACTTATGGTAGAGCAATCGATTTAAATCCTATAGAGAACCCATATGTTACACGCTCTGGGCATACTTCGCATAGTGCATCTAAAAAATTTGTTGCAAGAATAAAAGCAAAAGGTGTTATTTTAGCTAACGATAAAGTTGTAAGAATTTTTAAAAAATATGGATTCAGATGGGGTGGAGATTGGAACTGCTGTAAAGATTATCAACACTTCGATAAAAAACATTAAATGAGTAAAATATACGATATAGTCGTAGTTGGCTCTGGTATTGCAGGAGCTTGTGTTGCATATTGGGCAAAAGATTTAGGTAAGAGTGTATTAGTTGTAGATAGGTCTGCCTCGCCTGCTACGGGTGGTAGCTCTGCTGCAGGGGCTTTTATTTCGCCAAAACTGGGAAAGAGTACCCCTTTAACCAATTTAACTAATAGAGCTTTTAAGTTTAGCTCTAACTTCTATTCTAAAAACTTTTCTAAATTTTTTAACCAAAGTGGAATGATTAGATTTGCCAAAGATAGTGCAGATTTAAAAAATTTAGAGTACTACAAAAATATTATAGGCTCTGGAGAAATTATAAACGAGCAAGAGTTAAAAGAGTTAGGTATAATAGGGCAGAGCAAAGCACTATATTTTAAAGATGGTGGTGTATGCGATGCACAAGCACTATGTAAAGAGCTTATAAAAGGTATTGATTATAAGCAATTAGAAGTTAGCAAAGTTACACAAGAGAGTAATAATATAATAATAAATGATAGCATTAAAGCTAAAAATATAGTTTTTGCAACAGGATACGAAGCCTTTAGTGGATTTGATTATATGAGTATAAGTGGCTTATGGGGTAGTAGAGGAGATTACTATTGTGGTAGTGAAATTAGTATTTGTATGCACAAAAGTGTCTCTGTTAGCTCTAGTATTAATGGCATAATAAAACTTGGAGCTACAACTACAAGAGCTAAAAATCCTTGTATGGTATGTAGTGGAGAGCCACTAAAAGAGTTAGAAGCAAAAGCAAATTTGTTTATTAAATTAAATAATTTAAAGATAAAAGAGATTTTTTGTGGCTATAGAGCAAACTCTAAAGATTACTTTCCAATAGTTGGCAAAGTTATCGATACAGATTATATGCTAAATTGTTACCCACAAATTAAAAAAGGTTATAAAAAAGCTCCTTTAAAATATAAAAATAGTTGGTATGTATTTAATGGACTTGGTGCAAGAGGTTTTGTTTTTGCTCCATATTTGGCAAATAATTTAGTTAGGCACATATTTGAAGATAGAGAGTTAATAAAAGAGGTTATTAGTGATAGATTATTTTTAAGATGGGCAAGAAAGTTAAATTAAATATCAAATTGTAATTTGTGAATAACTTCCATAAAATCGATTTAAATTAAAATACAAAGTGTGCAAAATATGTAGCAAAGTCCCATATATAGGTGTTAGATATAGTTTTTCACTTTGTGAATTTATATGTGAAAATATTATTACATTTTGAAAGATTTTTGTGAATGTTCGATTTAAAAAGTGGCTCCGGATGCTGGATTCGAACCAGCGACCAAATGATTAACAGTCATCTACTCTACCGCTGAGCTAATCCGGAATTAACAATTTGTTTTGAAGTGGTGGAATTATAGTAAAAAAGAGATTTAAAGTCAAGAGTTTTTAGGTAAAAATAGAAAATTTTTGTATAATTTAAAAAAATATCGGAGTTTTTAATTGAATTTAGAGAGCATATATTTAGATTTAGCAGTTAAAGAGGCTTTTAAGTACCAGCTATTAACCTATCCTAATCCTGCAGTGGGTGCAGTTGTTTTGCATAAAGGCAAAATAGTAGCAATCGAGGCGCACAAAAGGGCAGGTACTTCGCATGCAGAGGTTTTAGCACTCTTATTAGCATACGAAAATATCAGCAAAAAAAAGATAGATTTTGATAAATCAGATGCCACTTTAGCTCACGATTTTTTATTAAATTTGCCAAAAGGTTTTTTTAGTGAGTGCGATATATATGTAACGCTAGAGCCATGCTCTCATATAGGTAAAACCCCTTCGTGTGCTAATTTGATAGCAAATTTAAAGTTAAATAGTGTAACTATAGGAGCATTAGACCCTATTAGTAGCCATAGTGGTGGTATAGATATGCTAAAAAATGCTGGCATTAATTGTATATTTTTAGAACACAAAGGCTCTAAAGATTTACTAGAGCCATTTGTTATTTGGCAAAATAGGGCATTTGTAATTTTTAAATTAGCACAAACTATTAATGCTCAAATAGGTGGTGGCTATATTAGTAGTAAAGAGTCACTAAAGCATACCCACAAAATAAGAGAAGTGTCAACTACTCTATTAATTGGTGGCAATACTGTTAGAGTAGATAGACCAACACTAGATTGCAGATTTATAGATGCAAAAGCTCCAGATATAAAAATTTACTCTAAAAAAGATAATTTCGATAGAGAAATAGCTCTATTTAGCGTAAGCAACAGAAGCGTTGAGGTTATAGATAGTTTAGATTTTTTAAATAGTAGAGGTTTAGTTTTAGTAGAGGGTGGAGAGGGTATGTTAAATGCAATTAAAGATAAGATAGATTGGATGCTAATATATCAATCTAATAAAATTGCTTTAAAGAGTCTTGGATATTATGCTAATTTAGAGTTAGAATTTTTAGATAGCCAAATCGCTGGTAATAATTTAAGAATATATAGTAGAGTTAAGAGATAGTTGTACCAAAAAGGTACAAAAGTGGGAAGATGATTTACATCATTCCCATACCACCCATACCACCCATATCTGGTGCCATTGGTGCTTGTGTTGCATTTTTCTCTGGTACATCACTTACAGTAGCTTCTGTAGTTAATAGTAAACTAGCAACACTAACTGCATTTTGAAGTGCCACTCTCTCTACTTTTAGAGGGTCTATAATTCCAGCTTCGAACATATCTACATATTCGCCTGTAGCTGCATTAAAGCCTTCGTTTGGATTTTCGCTAGTAGATACTTTGTGTGCAACTACACCAGCATCAAAACCTGCATTTTGAGCAATTTGCTTAATTGGTGCTTTGATAGCTCTTAAGATAATATCAGCACCTACTTGCTCATCGCCATCTAGTGTTAAAGATACACCATTTCCAGCTTTTACAAGTGCAGCACCACCGCCAATTACTATACCTTCATCAACAGCTGCTTTTGTTGCACTAAGAGCATCATCTACTCTATCTTTTTTCTCTTTCATCTCAGTCTCTGTTGCAGCACCTACTTTAATTACTGCTACACCACCACTAAGTTTTGCTAAACGCTCTTGAAGCTTCTCTTTATCATACTCACTTGTAGTGCTCTCTATTTGAGTCTTAATCTCTTTAACCCTAGCTTCTACTGCACTTGCTTCACCTTTGCCATCTACAATAGTTGTGTCATCTTTATCGATAACAACTCTTGCAGCTTGACCTAGTTGATCTAGTGTAGTCTTTTCTAAAGTTAAACCAAGCTCTTCTGTAATTACAGTACCACCTGTTAAAATTGCAATATCTTTTAACATCTCTTTTTTTCTATCTCCAAAACCAGGAG
>CAYMUV010000083.1:0-4269 GCA_964393855.1 uncultured Nitratifractor sp. | reverse complement strand
GTAAAGTTAAATCCACCAAGCCTGCCAGTTACATCTAAAACTTCGCCTAAAAAGTATAAATTATCTACCAATTTAGACTCGAAACTGCTACTATTTATCTCCTCTAAAGATATGCCACCTTTTGTAACTTCTGCTTTCGAGTAACCAAAAGTCCCAGCAGGTGCGAAGGTATATTTTTTAATCTCTCTTAACTCTTCTATCTCTTGCAGTGTTAATCTATTTGCACTTTTATCTTTAATATTTAATCTATCTAAAAATGCTAGGGCTACTCGTTTTGGTAGAGGCAATAGGTTAGAGATACTTTTAGAGCTATTTAAAATAGACTCTATCTCAAAATTAGGCAAAAAATCTACTTCGATACTACCTTTACTCCAAAATAAAGAAGCATTTAATACAACAGGTCCACTAATACCTTTGTGTGCAAAAAGTAAAGAGCCACTAAATCTCTTTCTAGCTACTTTTAAATCTACATCTACACTAACGCCACTTAGCTCTTTAAAAAAACTCTCTTTAGGCTGCAGCGTAAATCCAACAAGTGCAGGAGCTAAGCTTTTAACTGTATGCCCAAACTCTTTTGCAATCTTATAGCCAATATCACTAGCTCCTACTTTGCTAAAACTTAAACCACCACTTGCTACAATAACTCTTTTAGCAAAAAAACTTCCTTTATTTGTAATAACTTCGAAGATATTGCCATCTTTTTTAAGCCCTAAAACCGAACTATTTAAAGATACCTCAACTCCTTGTATCTCTTGCTTTAAAATATCTAAAAGCTCATTTGCACCATTTTTACAAAAGTATTGACTTTCGTTTTTAACAACTCTATTTAAGCCTTTTTCTCTAAAGTAGTTATCTATAAAAATATTATTATATTGTGCAAAAACCTCTTTAACAAAGCTCTTTTTTGCTAAAAAATCGCCTGCATTAACTTTTGCATTAGTGTAATTGCATCTGCCACCACCAGATATTAAAATTTTAGCACCCAATTTAGAGTTATGCTCAATTAAGAGTGTATCTTGCTTATTTTTTAAATTAGCACAAAGCATTAAACCAGATGCACCACCACCTATTACAATATTTTTATAGAGTTTAGTCATTATAATCTTTGTAACTTTTTAAGACCTATTTTAACCAAATCTTGCACACTTCCACTCTCGCCACTAAGGGCTTTTTTAATTGCATCTTTTTTAAAGCCAAGTGACTCTAATGCCATTGTTGCTTCTAAAATAGATGCTCCAGCACTAGAGCTATCTTCACTGCCACTAACAATAAAGTCGGCTAACTCTACCAATATTCTACTTGCAGCTTTTGGTCCAATACCTGGAACTCGCTTTAGCATACCAACATCTTTAGCCGAAACAATCTTAGCAAATGTCTCTGGTGTAAATGTAGAGCAAACTGCCAAAGCAACTTTTGGTCCAACACCATTAATTTTTAACAAAGTATCAAACATTCGTTTCTCATCTTTTGTTAAAAACCCATATAGAGCATTTGTATCTTCTCTAATTATTTGAGTTGTAAAAAGTTTTACTTTAGAGCTATCTATTTTATTAGAACTATTTATAGAAACATGCACCTCGTGCGTTAATCCATACACCAAAATATGTAGTAGTGTTGGCTCTTTATATACAACTTCGCCCTCTATTGCAACTATCATTTTATATCCTACAATTAATTTTTAACATTTTATAGTTATAATACTTTTAAAAAGATGTAATATGAGAATAAAATCGATTTTTTCTAACAGTGGTGGAATTTTATTTTCGCGTATTTTTGGCTTTATACGCGATTTAACTATGGCTTCTATACTTGGAGCAAACACATACAGCGACATCTTTGCTGTTGCATTTAAATTACCAAATCTATTTCGCCGTATCTTTGCAGAGGGTGCTTTTACACAAAGCTTTATGCCATCTTTTATAGCAGCAAGATATAAAACTATCTTTAGTATAAAGGTTTTAGTTAAACTACTTGCAGTTATTATCGCCCTAGCAGTTGTTGTAAATCTATTCTCTTACCAAATAAGTAAACTTTTAGCACCTGGTTTTAATACTGCTACTCTTGCAATTACAGCTAAATATGTTGCAATACAGTTTTGGTATTTGCCACTTATTTTTATTGTTACATTTCTTGGCTCTTTACTGCAATATAAAGAGCATTTTGCTACAACTGCATTTGCAACAACTCTGCTAAACATTGCACTAATTGTAGCACTTTTACTATATAAAGATGCCACTAAAGAGCAGATACTATATGCCCTAAGCTGGGGTGTGCTTGCTGGTGGTTTAATGCAAGTTTTACTACACATTATAGTTGCAAAAAGGCTTAGAGTTTTAAAAATTCTAACTTCTGGTTTTAACAACTTTAAAAATAAAACTACACAAGTCAAAAAAGATACCAATAGATTTTTTAAAAGCTTTTTCCCTGCAATATGGGGTAACTCTACTCTGCAGGTTATGTCTTTTTTAGATACTTGGCTTGCATCGTTTTTAGTTGCTGGTTCTATTAGCTACCTCTACTATGCAAACCGAATATTTCAGCTGCCTTTAGCTCTGTTTGCTATCGCTTTATCTATTGCTATCTTTCCAAGTGTCTCTAAAAAGATAAATGCCAAAGAGCAAACGCAAGCTTTACGAGAGTTTAAAAGAGGTTTTTGGATACTACTATACCTACTTACGGCAGCTACTGTTGGTGCAATAATCTACTCGAACGAAATTGTATGGTTGCTATTTGAAAGAGGTGCATTTACAAGAGAAAACACGATAGAGGTTGCAAAAGTTTTAGATATGTACATGGTAGGTTTAATTCCTTATGGTTTAAGTAAACTATTCTCTTTATGGCTATACGCACACCACCAACAAGCAAAAGCAGCTAAAATTGCAACAATAGCTTTAATTGCTTTTATTACATTTGCTCTAATCTTTATAAAACCACTTGGTGCTCAGGGTTTGGCACTTGCTGGCTCTTTAACAGGTTTAATAAGTTTTTTACTAACTATAAAGCAGTTTGGCTTAGATAATATTACAGAAATTATCGATAAAAGTAGAACTTACAAATTTACCATAATATTGGCTATCTTTACTCTTTTATTAATAGCTATTCACATATTATGGATACATTTATAAGTGTCATACTATTTACTTTAAAAAAAAATTAAGATATAATTGTAATGCGAGAGCAAATAAATATATAAAGGATTAAAGATGAACACAAGTATCGTTGGAAAAAATATAGAGCTAACAGAGCCTATAAAAAATTATGCGCAGAGTGCCTTTGAGGCAATTAAGAAATATAACTTAGATATTATTTCTGCAAATATTGTGTTATCAGAGAGCAAAAAAGGTAGTTTTACAGTAGAATTTGTAATTAATGTTAAAGATAAACATACAGTTGTAATTACACAAAAAGACAAAGACCTATATGCAGCTATCGACCTTGCACAAGAGCGTGCTAAAAAGAATTTAAGAAGATATGCCGATAAATTAAAAGATAATAATAATGGAGGAATTAAATCTTTAGAGATAGATGAGTCAAAAACACCTGAGCCAGAAGATGAAGATGAGTTTGTAGAGATGGAATTAAAACTATACAAACCTCTAGACTTCGAAGAGGCAAAAATTATGCTAGAAGAGAGTGATGAAAACTTCTTTGTATTCCAAGATATAGATGGACATACAAGAGTTATCACAAAACTAGAAAACGGAAAATACGGACTATACTAATTTAATAGCAAGGTATTATCCTTGCTATCTCTTATCAAATTACCTACTAATCTACTATTAAAATTAACTTGATATAATCACTTATAATAACAAAGGCTTATATAATGATTAAAGAGATAAAAAAAGAGATTCATAAAGTTGTTATTGGACACGAAGAGCTTATAGATGCAATGTTAATTGCCCTACTTAGCGAAGGTCATATATTGCTAGAGGGGCTTCCTGGGGTTGCTAAAACTACGGCTGTAAATACTCTTTCTAAAGTTTTAGGCTTTGAGTTTAAGCGTATTCAGTTTACTCCAGACCTTCTACCACTAGATATTACAGGCAACGAAATATTAGATTTAACAAATAATAGTTACAAAATTAAACATGGACCAATTTTTACTAACCTTTTGCTTGCAGATGAGATTAATAGAGCTGGAGCAAAAGTGCAATCGGCACTATTAGAGGCAATGGCAGAGAAGCAAGTAACAATTGGTGAAGAGAGCTTAAAACTAAAAGAGCCATTTATGGTTTTAGCAACTGCAAACCCAATCGACCAAGATGG
>CAYMUV010000082.1:0-4306 GCA_964393855.1 uncultured Nitratifractor sp. | reverse complement strand
ACATATCTTCTTACCATTCCCAAAAACTCTTTATCGCCTTTAAACCAGTGTGGTTCTGTTAAAATAGATAGTGCATCTGCCCCACCCTCTTGATAAGCTACACCAATTTCCATTGGGTCAAAATCTTCTCTTATAATACCTTTTGATGGACTTGCTTTTTTTATCTCTGCAATAATTCTATATGGATTTTCTGGAGTCGATTTTAAAGCACTCTGTACATCTCTTGGAATAAATGGATTAAAAGACAACGACCTACCTAGCCACTCTGCTGGGAAGTCTTTTTTTCTCTTTTCTAAATCTGATTTAGTCTTTTTTATAATCTCGTCTAAAATATCAGCCACTATCTTTCCTTACATCTTTTTATTTTATTTATATGCTCTATGATATCTTCTTCTAAAATTTTTTTCTGTTTAGAGCCAATACTATTTACTATTTTTTTAGCCTTTTTGCACTCTTTATGTTTATAATAACCCCAAGCTAAAGAGTCTAAATAGTAAATATTGTGTGGCTCTTTTTTAAGTGCTTTTTTAACATACTTAATACCTTTTGCTATCTCTTTATTGTAATCTATTAAAGTATATCCATAGTAATTATAATATGTTGGAGTTCCAGCTCCTTTTTTAAATGACTCTTCAAATAATCTACTTAACTCTTTAATTGTATTATCATCTACTGCTTTATACTTATTTGCAACTTCATAAGTTAGTATCGCTTTTTCTGCTAACCACTTTGGATCTTTTGTATCTTTATATAATTTATATAATACTTTATATGCTAAAACAATCTTTTGTTTAGAGATATATAACTCATATAAAAGTTTATTGTCATAGTGGGTTAATTCTAAAATTTTAATAATAGAATCGTAATCTTTTTTATATAGATAGAGGCTAATTAATTGCTTAATATACTCTTTTTTACCTGTTAGCAAAAATAGCTTTTTATATGCATAAATTACATTATCTGTATCTTTTTTGTAATCTACTAAACCTACATAAACCAAATAGGCATCTTTTGGTAGATGTTTATTATCTTTTATTGCTTTCCATAAAATTTTAGAAGCCTCATCTAACTTTTTCTGCGATGAAAGAATCGATAAAATCCCTTTAAGTGCATCCCAGCTCTTATCTTTTTTGTAAATTCGTTTATAAATTTTTAGTGCTTTATCCTTTTTGCCCTTAATAGTGTACAAATAAGCTAACTCATACAAAGACTCTACATTATTACCTTGAATATGCTCGATAGTATCCAAAACACCGTCTGTATCTCCTTGCTGAGAATACAAAGAAGCTAAAAGTTCATATAGCTCTTTACTCTTTTTCTTAGATAAAGATGCTTTAATCTCTTTAATTACATCTTTTATATCTTTGTAGCTTAATGCTGCATAAAAATACTCTACTAAATATTTTTGATTATTGGTCTTTTCAAAAAGAGTTTTCCAAATATTAGCTGCCTCTTTTGGTTTTTTATTATTTGCATAATATATCGCTTTTACTATTAATTCATCTTCGCTTCTGTTATTTGCATTAGCAACAGTTAATAATAGCAATAATGCAAAAATTAGATTAACTATTTTCATCTAAAATTACTCCTGGACACTCTTTTACTAACTCTGTAGTGTCATCTTTAAATTGTCCCCAAAAAGGAAATGTTCTGCACTGTTTTGGTCTAACTTCATAAATTTTACACATTCGTTTTTCGGTGTCAAAAAATATACAACTATATCCTAACTCTTTAACCTTAAACTCTTTTAAAGAGTACCTATTTTTTGCACGAATTAGATAATCTTTAGCAAAATCTTCTATACTTAATTCTAAATAGTTAGCAATTGCTTCTATCTCTGGATAATTTACCCATATATAACCGCTCTCTCCAATGCAACATCTGCCACCACAACTTGCACATGCACCAGAGTTAAACGAAAAGTTAAAACCATCAACTCTCTTCATAAACAGCCTTAATAGAGTGTGTTTTTGCCATATCGAATGCCTCTTGTGCCTCTTTTGTATAATTTGAGTTCTCGTCAAATACAATAAGTGGAGGTAAGTTTTTTACTCTTGCATTAGAGTTTTTTCTAGCCCTAATCATAACAATTTTTGCCTCTTTATTAGCTTTTGGATGGACAAATTTTATAAATTCTGGCGTTAAATTGTTACCTTTAAGTTCTAAAATAATAGAATCAAGCTGCCAAGCATCGTAACAAAGAGTAAAATAACCCCTTGGCTTTAAAAGTTTAGAGCTTTTCTCTATTAAAACACTAAGTGGTAAATGGTGCTCGTATCTGGCTATATTTTTTGATTCGTTAGGGCTTTGATTTTTATCTACTTTATAAAATGGTGGATTTGAGATAATATTATCAAAAAGCACTTCTGGCTTATAGTTTTGAAAACTCTCATTTACTAAATTTACTTTAAATTTATTTATTTCAAAATTCTTTTTTGCAAAAAGGTACATATCTTTTTGTTTCTCTACAGCATAAAAGTTAGCCTCTGTATCTTTAGATAAAAGTGCAGTAAGTACACCTACACCACAACCGATATCTAAAATATTACCACCAATATTAAACTCTTTAATAAATCTATAAAGAAAGATCGAATCACTATTATAACAATAGCCATTTGGCGATTGATACAAAAAAATTTTCATAAAAACTCTTTTTTTTAATGAAATTGTACCAATTTTTTGCTACAATCGCGATATGAAGCAAGAAAAAAGTAAATTATTTCCACCATCGACAGACTTTTGTACTCTAGATTACGACTGCGCATACTTAAGTGGACGAAAAGTTAGAATGAACTATAAATATATTCAATACTCTAACAGAGAGTTTAACTCTGCCGTAATAGAAAGGGGTTGGAGGCGCTTTGGCAACTACTACTTTTACCCAATTTGTAATGGTTGTACTGAGTGTAAAAGCCTAAGAATAGATGTAGATAAATTTAAACCATCTAAATCGCAAAGAAAAGCAACTAATAGAAATAAAAATACAAAAATAGTAATAAAAAAGCCAACTGTTACAAGCGAGCATATAAGGCTTTACAATAAATATCATAAATGGAAAGCGATAAAAGATGATTGGCGTTCTAAAGATATTTCGCCACAAGAGTATTACGAAAACTTTGCAGAAGGTGCGCATGACTTTGGTAGAGAAGTTTTATACTACATAGACGACAAGCTAGTTGGTGTAGATTTATTAGATATTACCAACGATGGAATTAGCTCTATATACTTCTTCTACGACCCAGATTATGCAAAATACTCTTTAGGGATTTACTCTTTAATAATGCAGATAAATTTTGCAAGAACATTAAAGAAAAAATGGATATACTTAGGCTATTGGGTAGATGGATGTAAAGCATTTGAATATAAAACAAATTTTAAACCAATAGAGATATTAGATGGCTTTTTAGATGTAGAAAGCAAACCAAATTGGGAAGAGTTTAAGGAGAAAGAGTGAAAGTAGGAATTATAGGTTTAGGCTTAATGGGTGGTTCGTTTGCCTTAGCACTAAAGAGAAAATTTAAACAAAGAGATGAGCGACTAGAGATTATCGGTATAGACCACAACGACCAACACTGCATAGAAGCACTAGAGCTAAAAATAACAGATAAAATAACCGACGACATTACAGACCTTTTAGAGCTAGATTTAATTGTTTTAACAATACCTGTAAATGGAATTTTAAAAATTTTACCAGAGTTAAAAAATGCTTCAGACAAAACTACAATTATCGATTTTGGTAGTACTAAAGAGAAAATTGTTCAAGCAATACCACAAGAGATTAGAAAAAACTTTGTAGCAGCACACCCAATGGCAGGTACAGAAAAATCTGGACCAACTGCAGCTGATAGAAAGCTCTATAGAGGCAAGGTTGTAGTGCTTTGCAACACAGAAGATAACGACCCAAAACATCTTAAGTTTGCAAAAAATGTATTTAGAGATATAGGAATGAAAATTTTCTATATGAATGCAAAAGAGCACGATAAACACGCTGCCTATATTTCGCATATGCCACACGCTGTAAGTTATGCTCTCTCTAATTCGGTAATGAAACAAGAGAACCCAAAAGCAGTTTTAGCACTAGCTGGCGGTGGCTTTAAAGATATGAGCCGCATTGCAAAAAGTGCCCCAGCTATGTGGATAGATATTTTTAAACAAAATAAAACAAATCTTCTAAGTGCCACAAAAAGTCTAAAAAAAGAGATAGAAACCTTCGAGAACCTAGTAGAAAACGAAGAGTGGGAAGAACTATCCAAATGGATACTTAAAGCAAACGAGCTACATAATATTTTGTAGCCCATACCCAAAA
>CAYMUV010000081.1:0-4325 GCA_964393855.1 uncultured Nitratifractor sp. | reverse complement strand
TAGTTAGACTATTTGTAAAAAGTGGTGCAAATGTAAATGTTGTTATGAGCCAAAGTGCACAAAAATTTGTTACACCCCTAACGCTAGAGGCACTTACAAGAAACAAAGTATTAACAAGCCAGAGCGAAGATTGGTCTAGCAATCTTAACCATATAGAGCTACCACAAAGTGCAGATGCCTTTGTAATTGCACCAATTACTGCAAACTCTATAAACAAATTAGCAAAAGGTATAACAGATAGTATTGTTTTAGATTGTGCATTAGCTTACGATAAAAACTTAATTATAGCACCATCTGCAAATACTCAAATGTTAAAAAACCACTATACAGAGGGCTCTTTAAAGATGCTAGCTGTAAACGATGTAAAAATTGTTACACCACTTAGCAAAAAGTTAGCTTGTGGAACAGAGGGAGTTGGCGCATTAGCTGACCCACTAGATATATACTACGCAACTGCTAAAGAGCTTTTAAAGAGCGACTTTTGGAGCGATAGAAGAGTAGTAGTAACAGGTGGAGGAACAAGAGAAGCAATAGATGATGTTAGATTTATAGGCAATCACTCAAGCGGTAAAATGGCAAACTCTTTAGCTTTAGCCTTGCATCTAAAGGGTGCTGATGTATGCTTAATTACAACAAAAAGAGATAACTCAATGCCAAAAGATATCTACACAATCGATGTAGATGATGCACAAGAGATGTTAGAGTTTACAACAGATGCCATAAGAGTAGCCAAAAAAGGTGTAATGAGCAAAGCTAGCTTAAATAACCCAAATGCTATCGGAATGATACAAAAGACTCCATACCTATTTATGGCAGCAGCCGTTGCAGATTATAGAGTAAAATTTAAACAAGATGGAAAGCTAAAAAAGAGTATGCTAGGAAGCGAATGGAGCATAGATTTAGTAGAAAATAGCGATATCTTAAAAAGTTTAAACAAAGATGGCATTATATCTATAGGTTTTAAAGCCGAAAAAGATAAAGCCACTGCAAAAAAGAGCGCAACAGATATGATAGAGCGAAAAAATATAGATGCAGTTTGTCTAAATATTTTAGGCAAAGACAATAACTTTGGTAGCGACTTAAACGAAGTTACTTGCATTAGCAAAACAAACGAACAACACTTGCCATTGGATACAAAACTAAATATTGCATTTAAAATTTTAGATTTTGCAAAAGAGCTGGAGAGTACAAATGGCTAATACTCTAAAGCACTTAGCAATAATAATGGATGGCAATGGCAGATGGGCAAAAGCTCAAGGAAAACCAAGAGTTAAGGGGCACGAAAAGGGTGCAGAAGTTGTTAGAGAGATAACAACTTTTTGCTCTAACCACGAAGAGATAGAAACATTAACACTATACGCATTTAGTACCGAAAATTGGAAACGCCCTAAGCTAGAGGTAGATTTTTTAATGAAACTTCTAAACAGATACCTAAAAAAAGAATTACAAACATACCAAGAAAACGGAGTAAAGTTTGAAACAATAGGTAATTTAGAGCCATTTTCTAAACAGTTAAAAGAGACTATTGCAAAAACAAAAGAGGCAACAAAAAACAATAGTAAATTAACACAAATCTTAGCGCTAAACTATGGCGCACAAGATGAAATTTTAAGAGCGATAAACTCTATAAAAGATACAAAAGGCGAAATAACAAAAGAGATACTAGAAGATGCACTAGATACACCATATAGCGATGTAGATTTACTAATTAGAACAAGTGGAGAGCAAAGACTATCTAACTTTTTACTATGGCAATGTGCATATAGCGAATTTATATTTACTAAAACTCTATGGCCAGACTTCTGCGATAAAGAGTTAAACGATATAATACAAGAGTATAAAAACAGAGAGAGAAAATTTGGTGCTATATAGTTTAATAGTTATATTTACATTTCTTTTTGGTATAAGCTTTGGCTCGTTTTTAAATGTATTAATTTATAGAGTACCAAAAAATATAAATATTTCAAACCCACCTTCAACTTGCCCTAATTGCAACAACAGGCTTAAATGGTATCACAATATACCTATAATTTCGTGGATTGCTCTTGGTGGTAAGTGTAGCTTTTGCAAAGAGCCAATATCGGCACAATACCCCTTTATAGAGTTTATTAATGGCTTAATATGGGTAGTTTTATTTTTAAAATTAGGCTTGGTTTGGTATTTGCCATTTGTTGCAATCTCTTTTAGCCTGCTTTTAGCACTAACCATGATAGATTTTAAATATTACGCAGTTCCAGACTCTATTAATTTTGCAGCACTTATATTTGCACTAATTACACCAAATTTTATAAATTCATCTCTAAATGCTATATATGCTGCGGCAGGATTTTTTTTGCTTGGTTTTATAGTTAGCAAATTGGCAAAAAAAGATGCCCTTGGCGAAGCAGATATTATTGTAGCAGCCACAATGGCGGCACTACTTGGGTATCCAGCCTTTTTTATAGCTATGTTTTTAGCTGCAATTTTGGCACTATTTCCATCTTTGTTTGCAAAAGATACAATGGTTCCATTTGTGCCGTTTTTAGCTTTAGCAACATTTATAACTTATATAAACAAAGAGTGGCTAGTTTATCAATTAAAGGTAATAATGTATGGATAGATTAAAAAAATATATATTATCAAACTTTACAAAGAGTTTTACAACGCTATTTGTTCCATTTTTTATAATTCTTTCGCTAATTTATATAATTAATATCTCTAAATTATCGGCAAAAATAACACTAGATGCAGTAGATTTTGCAAAATTTTATCTATATGTTTTACCAGATATTATTTTTTCAACCATTCCTTTAGCATTTATAGGTGCAACTATAAACTCTTTTTCTAATCTTTCGCAAAGTAACGAAATAATTGCAGTGTTTTCAACAACATACAAACCAAAAAAATTAATAAAATATCTATTTCCTACTGCCCTACTCTTTAGCCTTATAATAGGGACTTTGGGTCTATTTATTTCGCCA
Source organism: uncultured Nitratifractor sp. (assembly GCA_964393855.1). Taxonomy (GTDB): domain Bacteria; phylum Campylobacterota; class Campylobacteria; order Campylobacterales; family Sulfurovaceae; genus JAADEQ01. Next base: position 1,365 of record CAYMUV010000081.1, on the reverse strand, counting down.
TATGCAAACCAAAAAATGAAAAACTTTAAATCTAAAAAAATATACGAATCAAACCTAAAAGTACTACCAAAAAAACTTAGCCAACACTTTGGTAACAACCATATTTTTATAGAAAAAAATGAAAATAATATATTTAAAAATGTTACAATGTTCAGACAAAATAGCGATAAATCTATGCAACTCTTAGTTGCCAAACAAGGCTTTATAAGCAATGAACTAAATAGCAGTAGTTACCTTAATTTGGATAATGGCTCTATTTATAAACATAAAAATGGCGGCTTGCAAATTGTAGATTTTAAAAATATGAAAATATACAATAGCTCTAAATTTTACTCTAAAAAAATATTAAACACAAAAGAGTATTGGAGAGTAAACAAAAGTAAACTATACTACTATATTTTAATATCTCTTAGTCCATTAATTCTTTTTACAATGTATATTGCTTTTGGTATATATAACCCAAGATATCAAGCTAACAGAGCATACTTTTATATACTCTTTAGTGTTATTTTAATATATATTCCTGCTATTTTTACAAGAAAAAGTGGAAATATATATATGTTAATAGCTACTATCTTACTTTGGATAGTTATTGCTATTTATATTTTTAAAACAAGAGTTGGCAAAAGGTTTTAATTGAGAGTAAAAGCAACAATTAGCTACAATGGCTCAAGCTTTTTAGGCTTTCAAAAGCAAACACTAACAGATAATACTGTTGCAACAACAATAGAGCTTGCTCTTAAATCTTTAAATATAGATAGCAAAATTATAGCTAGTGGCAGAACAGATAAAGGAGTCCACGCTAGTGGACAAGTAATTAGCTTTACTCTACCCCCTTTTTGGCAAAATAAAAACTTAACAGAGTTAAAAGAGAGATTAAACCAAAAGCTAAAATATATCAAATTTTTACACATAAAAGAGGTTGATTTTAAATTTCATCCTCAATACGATGCAAAAGTTAGAGTATATAAATACATAATAAAACAGAGTAATCTAAGCGTATTCGAACAAGATTTAATAAGCCAATATAAAATTAAAAATATAAAACTCTTTAAAGAAGCACTAAATCTATTTGTAGGAAAACACAACTTTAAGTACTTTAAAAAGCAAGGCTCTCCAACAACTAGCGATATTAGAGAGATTTTTAAAGTCAAAACATATAGTAAAAATAACTACTTTATAATATACTTCTTTGCCAACGGTTACTTACGCTCGCAAATTAGATTAATGATAGCAGCAGCAATTGCAGTAGATAGTGGCAAAATAACACTCTCACAACTAAAAGAACAAATAGATGCCCAAAAAAAACATATAAGCAAACCAGCTGATGGTTCTGGATTATATTTAGCTAAAATATTTTATTAG
>CAYMUV010000080.1:0-4431 GCA_964393855.1 uncultured Nitratifractor sp. | reverse complement strand
TATTGTGGCATAGACGAAGCTGGCAGAGGACCACTAGCAGGCTCTTTAGTCTTTGCTGGTGTTGTTTTAAAATCTAATATCGAAGGTCTTAAAGATTCTAAAAAACTTAGCGAAAAAAGACGCGAAAATCTTTACGAAATTATAAAAAAGAACTCAAATTGGTTTATTTACGAGGTAAATTCTCAAAAAATTGATGAAATTGGCTTAAGCAAATCTATAAAAGAGGCACTAGAGGCTATTAAAAAGCATTTTATTGGCGAGAAGTTTTTATATGATGGAAATAGCTCGTTTGGCGTAAGCGATATCGAAACTTTAGTAAAAGCAGATGATAAAGTAGAATCTGTAAAAGCAGCTAGCATTTTAGCAAAAGTTTATAGAGATAGAGAGATGAGAAAATATGCAAAAGAGTATCCTGAGTATGGATTCGAAAAACATAAAGGATATGGCACAGCAAAACATATAGAGGCTATAAAAAAATATGGCCTATGTCCAATACATAGAAAGAGCTTTAAACTCTGTAAGTAGCTTCAATTCTCTTAACTACTCTTCAATTTGACATATATCTAATTACTTAATTAATTTTTATTGTAAAATCTTCCAATTTAACAAAAATTCTCTATTTTTGCAAATATATCGAAAAAATGGGCAATGTTAAACTTAATTTAAAAATATGTATATATAATGTTAAAACAAATGTACCGAAAAATGGTACTATTTAATTTTTTAATGTAGGAATTATAACATGAAGTTTATTAAATATATAATGCCAGTAGTAGCAGTAACATTTTTTAGTGGTTGTGAATTTTTTGATGAAATGTTTAACTTTGATACCCAACAACAAAAGGTTGTAAGCGAAGTATCTAAGATTGAGTTTCAAGCAGAGAGTGACCCTAAAACCGCTCTTATTACAGCTGATTGTAAATATAATACTAAGCCTGAATATGTATATTACGAAACACAACAAGAGGCGAGTGAAAACTATTTTAAAGATACAAAAAACTATATTACTGAGCCTTGGAGTGGTAAAAAATTAAAGCCATTTTGGGATGTAAGATATGTAAACGAGGTTAAAAAGTACTCTACAAAAGATGATGAATATGCCAATATTTCTACACAAACAGGGTTATATATAGGTGATAGCAATAGTAGCACACTTATTGCAACAGATGAAGCAGCTGCATATAGTGATGCAAGTTTAGTTAGCTCTAAATGTATAGATGGTGTATTAGCAGGTGGCACTACAATTAACCTATTTGATGCACCAGAGCAATCAATAGAGTATGCCGGTCCTCAAACTACACTAATGTATAGATTAGCCGATTTAGATGTAGCTAAAGCTTGGGATAAAAATGGCACAGGTAACTTAATGATACAGGCTAAGTTTAATAAACCTATATATAAAAAATTTGATAAAAATATGGGTGGTGGTGTAAACTTTGGAGTGTTTTTATATAACAAAAAGCTAAAGAAAGAGATTAACTATATTATTGGTGTTTATACAGTAGGCAGTGGTTGGTTAGAGGAGCAAGCTAAGCTTAAATTTGACCCAACTACACATATTGTGCATGTTGCAACTTCGATTGATAATGGCTCTTGGTGGTCAACAAAATCGCCAAAATCTGACTTGATAGTTAGAGTACAAGGCACTAAAGAAGAGAGAGAAAGCAACAATAGTAACTTTAAACACTTTTATAGAGCAAACATTACTTACGATAATTTAAAAGCAGTATTAAGAGAGCTAAAAAATAATCCACCAGTAGAAGCAGCTGGCGAAGATTTTGGGCTAAATCCAGAAGATTGGCAGGTTGAATCTATCTATTTACAATACGAGTTAGAAGAAGATGGAGGAAAAGCTATTCTTTCTGGCTCATTTAAAGGCTTTGAGGCATATAAAACTAAACTGCCACTATAAACCTGACTATGATATTTCGTTGAACTCAGGTTGTAAGTCTTTTATGCTATACTTCTATTAAAAAACAGGAGTATAGATGAGCATTTCTGTTATTATTCCTACCTACAATGCTCAAAAATATCTTCTAAAACTACTAAATAATTTATCTAATCAGACAATAGATTTTGAACTTATTATAATTGATTCTAGCTCTAGTGATAACACTTTAGAGATTGCAAAAGAGTATGCTGACAAAATTATAAAAATTCCAAAAGCAGAGTTTGACCATGGAGGAACTCGTACTAAAGCCATTAAAGAGGCAAGTGGTAATATAGTTATTTTTTTAACTCAAGATGCTTTACCAGCAACTAATGACGCCTTAGAAAGGCTTATAAAACCTTTGGAACAAGATGAGGTAGTAGCAAGTTACGGCAGGCAATTAGCAAATGATAATGCTACACTATTTGCAAAACACTTACGAGAGTTTAATTACAAAGACATATCTTATGTGCGAAGTTTTAGCGATGCAAAAGAGTTTGGTATAAAAACAGCATTTTTTTCTGATAGCTTTTCGGCATATAAAAAAGAGGCGATAGAGAGTGTAGGCTACTTTAAAGAGGGGACAATTTTTGGCGAAGATATGCACCTTGTAGCAAGGCTTTTGTTAGATGGAAAATCTGTTGCCTATTGTGCTGATGCTTTGGTTTATCACTCTCATAACTACTCTATAAAAGAGGAGTTTATGCGATACTTTGATACCGGGGTTTTTCATACAAATGAGGCTTGGTTAATAGAGAAGTTTGGCAAAGCAGAGGGCGAGGGTTTACGGTATGTTAAATCGGAGTTTAATTACCTAATAGAGCATAGAGCATTTATAAAAATTCCAGAGTTTTTTATTAGAAATTTTGCCAAGATATTGGGCTATAAACTTGGCAAAAAGTATAAAAGTATGCCAAAGTCTTTGGCTAAGAGTTTAAGTATGCACAAGAGTTGGTGGGATAGATGGGCAAAATAGTAGCTAAAGCAGGTTATCTTGTAAAGTTATATTTTATATACGAGGGCTCTAGCAAAGAGGAGTTGTATATTACTATAACTTCACCCTCTTTAAAGGAGTATAGAGTTTTAGCATTTAACAGAGGTGGCAATAGGTGGAGTGCTAGGTTTGTTGCGCAAGAGGATGGAGAGTATCTATTTAAGCTTGTAGATAAAGAAGCAAAGGTAAATATTACTAGTAGTAGCGAAAAGATTTCTAACTTTAACTATATAAAGCTCTCTAAAGATAAGAGATATTTGGTAGATAGCCAAGATAAGCCATTTTTTTGGCTAAGCGATACTTGGTGGATGGCACTTAGCTCTAGGCTTAGCTGGGAAGATTTTGTTAAGTTAGCAAATATTAGGCGCAAGCAGGGCTTTAATGTAATACAGCTAGTTGCAGGTTTAATGCCAGATGTTGATAGGTTTGATGAAAGAGCCTTTAATAGCGAGGGTTATCCATTCGATTGTGATACAGGCGAGATAAATCCTGCATATTTTGACGAGGCAGATAAAAGAGTTAAATATTTAGTAAACTTAGGCTTTAGTGTTATGATAGTTGGCTCTTGGGGTTACTATTTAAATATTTTTGGCAAAGAGAAGATGCAAGAGTTTTGGCGATATATAGTTGCTAGATGGGGCTCTTTAAATGTTGTATGGTGCATTGCAGGCGAGACAACAATGCCATACTATCTAAGCAAAAATAGAAGCTTAGAGCAACACGACCTAAAGAGTGGCTGGAGCGAGTTAGCACAATATATAAGAGATATAGAAGCCTTTGGTAGATTAATTACAACACACCCAATAGAGAGCTCGACAGAAGAGCTAGATAGTTCTCTTTTAGATATAAATTTATTGCAAGCTAGCCATAATAGCTTTGATAGCTTGCAAAAGGGTATAAGCTTATTAGAAAAAGAGCAGAGTATACCAACAATTATGGATGAGATAAATTACGAAGGGATACTTCGAGGTAATGGCGATTTTATGCAAAGGCTTTGTTTTTGGAGCTCAATTTTGCGAGGCTCTAAAGGCTTTGGGTATGGTGCAAATGGAATTTGGCAAGTAAATAAAGAAAATGAGCCTTTTGGGGCATCTGCAAGTGGTGCAAATTGGGGTAATATGCCATATAACGATGCAATAGAGTTAAAAGGTGCAAAAGATATAGCAAGAGCAAAAGAGTTTTTAAAAGAGTTTAAATGGTGGGAGCTAGAACCAAAAAATATAGATATTTCGCCAAGCCCTAACCCTGCTTTTAACATAAGCATGGCAGGTATTAGTGACACATTAAGAATAATATATATCTACGAGCAACTACCACCATGGCATAATGTGCAATATACAATTAAAAATCTAAAACCAAATGCACAATACAAAGCATACTTTTGGAGCCCAAGCTTTAAAAGCAAAATAGAAATAGACCCAATAACTACCAATAATCACAACCTCTGCAATCTACCAACCCCACCATCTTTAGACGAATGGGTACTTGTGCTAGAGTTTGAAAAAAA
>CAYMUV010000079.1:0-4582 GCA_964393855.1 uncultured Nitratifractor sp. | reverse complement strand
TTTCGGGGCTAAAGCCTCCGATTCCTAAAAAGCTTTATGCTTTGAGCATTTAGCTTTAAGCTTTGAACTTATTTTTGCTCTTTTATGCTCCAACTGTTATTATCTGGGTTATGTTTTGCTATAAATATGTATCTTTGTTTTTTGTTTGTTTCGGCTACTAGTGAGTATTTAAATTTGATAGCTTCTAATAAAAGGGTGTTTTTGTCTGCTACTTTTATCTTTCTAATATGCAAGTTTGGTGTTGGTAGAGTTAATAGTTTGTATGGGGTTTTAGATATTTTATTGTTATTAAATACAAATGCATATAAAGAGTTATCTCTGGCATTTCCTGCTAATAGATAACGCTTATCTTTAGCCTTTAGTATAGTAATTGTTAAAGCATCGAAATTCTCTATTTTTTCTATAATATCTTTAGTTTTTGGGTTAATGTGATAAATTCTGCCTTTGCTACCTTTGTAGTCGCTTTTATCTATAGCACTTGCCCATAAAGTATTATCTTTGCAGTCATAAGTTATAGATATCAAACCATACGGATTTGTTGGACTTGCTTTTACCTCATCTATTACCATCCATCTTGTTAAGTTACCGCTATTGCTATCTAATTTATAGATACCTTTTTGTAGGTTAAAGGTTGTTGGCTTAATGCTAATAAATGGGTTTGGAGTTAAGTAGATATCTCCGTTAGGATTAATTGCATATGTACCTAAATACTCAAACTTCTCCCACTCTTTTTTATGTATTGTTCCTTTTTGTGTATGAAATGCAATACCTGTATATTTTTCTTGACTTAAATCGATTATTGGTCTTGTAACACCAGCTCTATAAAGAAACATAGGCAATCTTGCACAACTTGGTACTTTGTTGAACTCTTTTAAATTTAAAACCATCTCTTCTTGTGCAACAGATTTTGCAATGGGGCTGTTTTGTTTAAAAAGTAGCATATAAGCAGCAACTGCTAAAATTAATACTACCGATATTATTGGAATTAATTTTTTCATTTTACTCCTTTAATTGGTACAAATTTTGGACCAACAATACATGGCCACACCTTTGCTTTTGGGTTTCCATTTTCGTCTATTCCACTATCTGCCCAGCAATATTCGTGTCCTGGTCTATCGTCGTTTGCAATTTTTGGAACATACCAAATAACAGTGTTGGCACTGCTTATATCTTCGCCATTAGTATATTGTTCTACACCGTCTTCTTTTAATTTACAGCAAGAGCCTAGTGTTAGTAAATCTTCGTCGCCTTCGTTTGTTTTAAATTTAGTAACAAATACCTTTTCGTGGTCGCCTCGGCTATTATCGTTGTATTGCCCACGATTTGGTTCTATATAGTAGCCTTCGCTAATATCTTTTGCATCGTTGATTTTGTATAGATATTTGCCTTTATACATTGGCTCAGTCGATGTAGTTTTGTACATATCCTCTTTTTGCCAAATATTCCAGTTGTCGTTTTGGTAGTTGGCAAATTGTTGCATACCACTAGAAGAGTCGATATCTAGCCTCATAACAGGGCGATAGATTGCATCGTTAGAGCAACCTCTACCAAGGTTAATTGCTACTACTCTAAATGAGCCATCTTTGTAAAATTCAAAGCGATTTTGGTAGCGATAGTTGCAAGCCATTGGCCATTTTGGGTTTCTAAAATCTTGCACTATGTAAAAACCAACCTCTTTATTATTTTGAATTAAAGGCTTAATTTGTGGACCATTAAATGCTAAAACAACCGAGGTAGAAAACATTGGGCAACCCATTGCATCGTTGTAACCAAAGGTATATTCGTTATTTTGACCCTTAACATACTCTACTTGTCGCCCCTCTACAATTGTTGGGGTTGAAGTATCTATTTTGTCTGCCCCATAGCCTTTATATGCAACATGCCAATCTACAATTTTTAAGCTCTTTGCAGCAATTTTACCTTTATATTTTATATCTCTAATCTCTAAGCCATCTGAGCCGGTTAAGTGGTATATAAAGCTCCAGCCATCTCTTGTTAGGGTGTTATCTTTTTGGCAAAAGTTTTCCATAATGTATCTATTTTGCAAGCTTCTTTCATCTATACAAGCTGGTGTAGTTGTTTTGCCAAGTCCTGCCCACTTTGCTGCTGCTAGCTTTAGATTTGTTAAGTCAATTATTGCCCAAAGTGCCATCTGTTTTTGATGGTCGGCAAAGGTTGGAGCAACACATAAATGGTTTTTATTTTCGCAAGGAGAGTCTTTAAGCGAAGTCCTAACATTTGCCATAGATAGCTCATTTGGCGATGGTATATGCCCTAGTTCTTTTTTGATTTTAGGAGAGTTAAGAGCAATAGCTTTTGCAATTTTTGTTAATCGTTCGCTAATATCTGGCTGCATATTTGGGTAGTTTTTTAGAGCAACAACTTTTTTAGAGTTAATATTTACAATAGCTCTTGTGGTTTCGTTGGTTGCAAAGTTATATTTTTCTACAAAGTAGCAACTATTATTAGCACAACTGCTTTTGCTTTCTGCTGTTAGCATAGATTTTATTGCAGGTTGCACCCTCATAATATCGCTATGTTGCATTTTGCCATCTAGCGATTTGCTTCCCTTTAAAAACTCTTTGCTCTTTAGTGCAATATCTTGTGCAATTTGAGCATTGCTATCTAATTCGCTACTATCAAGTGGCAATATAGCTCTGCCTTGTTTAAAATTTTCTTTAATTTTTAAAAGATACTCTTTAACCTCTGGTATATTGCTATAATCTTCGCCAACATCTGGAATAACTATTTTTTTATCGCTACTATCAAGGCTCTTTTGAGTAGGCACTTGTTGAACACTACTAATTTTTTTATAATATAATCCACCAATAACAGCACCACCAATTAATAGAAGTGCTAGTGATAATTTAACCTCTTTACTCATAATTCTCTCTTAAAACATCTCTGGTCTATATTCGAAGTGCATAGTATCGTAATGATACCATTTTCCACCCCAAATAAAGCCGTGTTTTTCGAAGATTCTTACAATTTTTGATGGTATTTTATTTGCGTATGGTTTGCCTTTGTTCCATCTCCAGTAGGCTGAATATTTTACTCTTATATCTATTGCTGCACCAAAAGAGTGTACGCTTAGGCGGTTAGTTCCTGCAATTTTTCGCCATTTGAATGTTCCACCAATTGGGCTTAAGAATTTTTTATACTCTTGTGGTAAGGCATTTAGCTCTCTTGCAACAGCTTTTAGGGCATTTGCTACACCCTCTTTTTTTGTAACTAAGATTGCTCTGCCATCTATCCAAGCAATTCTTGTTAAATTTGCTCTAACTTCGCTAGCACTATTGCCATAAATTGCTCTAAATAGGGGCTCAAACCTAATTCTACCTGGGTCTTGATTAAAACCCATTTTGGTAACAAATGCTCTTGGATATTTAAATTTAAACATATCCTCTATATCGGGGTTGTTAAGTAGTTGCTTAAAGTTTTTGCTCTTGCCATCATCGTATAAAAAGCTCTTGCCATTTTGCATAATTATATGGTTATTTTCGCACGCTTTTATAGAGTGGTATCTATTTACTAACTTTTGTGCATTAAGGTCGCATTTTGCACTTAACGATGCAACAAAGAGGCTTAAAATAATTAATTTTTTCATAACTTTCCTTTTAAAAAAGAGGTGTTTTGTTTTTAATATGCCAATTTAAAATAAACTCCCACGCCTCTTTTGCACTATCTACTACTGTAAATATATCTAAATCTTTTTTAGATATTAAACCATTCTCTAGCAAAAACTCTATATTTATAAGGTTTTTCCACCAATCTTTGCCAACTAAAACAACAGGAACTTCTTGCATAGAGCCTGTCTGTTTAAGGGTTAGTAACTCGAAAAGCTCATCCATAGTTCCAAAGCCACCTGGGTAAACAACCATTCCTTTAGCTCTTTGAAAGAAGTGAAACTTTCGTATATTAAAGTAGTGAAATAGCAAGCAAAGCTCTGGGGTTATGTATGGGTTTGGGGTTTGCTCGAAAGGTAGCTTAATATTTAGCCCAATAGAGTTTGCACCAACTTCGTAAGCACCACGATTTGCTGCCTCCATAATACCTGGACCTCCACCTGTCATAACTACTACGCTATTATCTTTTTCGCCTTTGCCACTTTTGCCTATAAGCTTTCCAAGCTCTCTGGCATCTTCGTAGTAGAAGCTATTGTTAAAGGCTTTTGTTGCTTTTTTTATCTCTTCGGTATCGCCTTTGTTTGCAATTAGCTCATCTAATCTTGTTTTAGCTACATCTTGTGGTAATATTCTGGCACTTCCAAAAATTGCAATTGTAGATTTTATATTAAAGCTTTTCATTGCAAGCTCTGCTTTTAGGTAGTCTAGCTCTAGCCTAACACCACGAGTTTCGTACTCTTTTAAAAACTCTTTATCATCTTCGGCAAGTTTGTATGTAGGTGAGTCAAGTAGCTTTTGCAAAAGCTCTTGCTCTTTTTTTGTGTAGTAGCTCATTTACATCTTAGATGCAACAAGTTTAGCAAGGTCGTATAGTCTGCTTGCATAACCAAATTCGTTATCGTACCAAGCCATAACTTTAACCATTTTACCAGCAACTACTTGAGTTGATAGGGCAT
>CAYMUV010000078.1:0-4600 GCA_964393855.1 uncultured Nitratifractor sp. | reverse complement strand
AAGATTTAACGAAATTGGCTTAGAGGTAGATTCTATAGTTGAGCATACAATTCCTAAAGGAGTTGTAATTGGCGAAGTAAAATCGTGCGAAAAACACCCAGATGCTGATAAATTAAATGTTTGCCAAGTAGATATTGGAAACGAAGTTGTTCAAATTGTTTGTGGTGCTAAAAATGTAGTTAATGCTAAGTATGTTGCAGTTGCAACAGTTGGCTCTGTTTTGCCTGGTAATTTTAAGATAAAAAAAGCAAAACTAAGAGGTGTAGAGTCTTTAGGTATGATATGCTCTAGCACAGAGCTTGGCTTGCCAGAGTTAGAAGATGGCATAATGATTTTAGATGATAGCATAGGCGAGTTGGTAGTTGGTAGAGAGCTAAATGAATACCCTAAATTTGCAGATACTACAATAGAGCTAGAGCTAACTGCAAATAGAGGTGACTGCACAAATGTACATGGAGTTGCTAGAGATTTAGCAGCAGCATTTAATAAAGAGTTAAAAGCTATCAATTTCGAGCCTAAAAGACGCTCTTTAGTTGGTGTTGCAAAAGAGCTTAGTGTAACTTGTAATTTAGAAGATAATATCTATTTAGGATATACTATTTGTAATATAGAAAATTTACACTGTAACTTTTTAAATCGTCTAAGATTAGCTTATGTAGGTATAGAGACAAAAGATTGTATAGATATGCTAACGAGATATTCAAGTCACTCATTTGGGGCAATAAGTAGAGCATACGATTTTGATAAGTTGTCTGAAAATGGTAAAGTATCTTTAGAGGTAAAAAAATCTGATAATGGCACAATAGAAGTTCTATCTAACTCTAAAGTTATTAGCCAAGTTGGTATTAGCCAAAATAGTGACTTTAAAGCAGATGATAGTAGCAAAAAACTACTTTTAGAGGTAAGTTATATAGAGCCAGAAAAAGTAGTAGATATTGTATCTAGTAATAAGTTAGATAGTGATGAGCTATATTATAATAGCTCAAGAGGTAGCGAGCCAGAGTTAAAGAGTGCTATAGCTATTTTAGAAAAAGATTTCTGCACAAGTGGTAGTGATATTGAGTTCTCTAGTGGAGAGGTGTTTATTGGTCAAAAACCAGAAGCAAGAAAGATTGCTTTAAATATTAATGATTTAGCTGCAGTAATTGGTAACCCATTAAAGAAGACAGAGGTAGTAAACATTCTTAAATCTTTAGGCTTTATATTAAATAAAATAGACGAAGATTCATTTAGAGTAGAAGTGCCTCTACATGCTCATGATATTAAGAATATTCAAGATATAGCCGAAGAGGTTATGAGAATATATGGAATTGATAATATTAAATCAGTACCTTCTGTTTTTGAAGAGAAGAGTAGAATTACTAAGACTAAGCAAAGATATGATGCCTTAAGAGATTTAAGAAATAGAGCAGTCGGAGCTGGATATTTTGAGGCGCTAACATATGTATTTGCAAATAAAGAGCTGCTATTAAAGTATGGTTTTGAAGTTTTAGAGGATAGTTTAGAGATTCTTAACCCAATTGTTAAAGAGTTAAATACTCTAAGAACTACAATTTTAGTAAACCTATTAGAGGCAGCAAATAGGAATGTTAAGTATGGTAAAAAAACAATTGCACTATTTGAAGAGGGTAGTGTTTTTAACGCTAAAAGAGAAGAGAGCCAAGCAATAGCATTTTTATTAAGTGGCGAAGTTCAAAGAGCATCGGTTGTAAATAGTGCTAAGGCTAAAATGGTCGATATAGATAGTTTTACCAAAAGCTTAGGCTCAGTAATTGGAGAATTTACTTTAGAGAGTTGCGAAGCTAAAAATGGTCTAATGCACCCATATATTAGTGCAAATATTATTAAAGATAATCAAGTAATAGGCTTCTTATCTAAGCTGCATCCAGCAGTTGCTGATAGTTTTGATTTAAAAGATACATTTATAGCAGAAATTAAGTTAGATGCAGTTTTACCTAAGCATATTAATGCAAGCACTTTATCTAATTTTCAGGCAGTAAGTAAAGATTTATCTATTGTTGTAGATAAAGATTTAAGCTTTGTAAATGTTGCAAAAGTATTAAAAGATTTAATGCAAAAAGAGACACTTATTAGAGATTTTTATCCTTTAGATATATATAGCGATGAGAGCTTGGGAGATAAGAAGAGTTTAACTGTTAGATTTACTTTGCAATCAGATACAGATACGCTTAACGATAAACAAATAGAGGCTGTTATGGATGCTATTTTAGATAAATTAAAAGCAGAGCTAGGGGCAGAGCTTAGATGAAAATTGCAAAAGTTGCCAAGTTAGATGGAGCATTTAATTTAGTATTAGATAAAGTAGCACCAGATAAGTCAATATCGCATAGATGTGCTATGTTCTCTTTACTTTGTGATAAACCATCTAAGGTTAGAAACTTTTTAAGAGCCGAGGATACTTTGGCATCTTTAGAGATAGCAAAATCTTTAGGTGCAAAAGTAAAAGATAGTGGTGATGAATTAACGATAACTCCACCCAGTAAGCTAGAAGAGCCATTTGATATTTTAGATTGCGGTAACGCAGGTACAGGTATGAGGCTATATTGTGGGCTTTTAAGTGGAATAGATGGAAGTTTTGTATTAACAGGTGATAAGTATTTGCGTTCTCGCCCAATGGCAAGAGTTGTAAAGCCATTAAGAGATATTGGTGCAAAGATAGATGGGCGAGAGCAGGGCAATAAAGCTCCTTTGCATATTAGAGGAGCAAAATTAAAGAGCTTTAAATATATCTCACCAATAGACTCTGCACAAGTTAAATCGGCCTTAATTTTAGCAGCACTTAATGCAGATAGTAAAAGCTACTATAAAGAGGGTTTTTTAAGTCGAGACCATACCGAAAGAATGTTAAGAGGTATGGGTGCAAAAATTGAAAATGTAGAGTTAGATGGTAAAGAGTATATAGAGATTACACCACTAAATAAACCACTTGAACCTTTAGATATAAGAGTCCCAGCAGACCCATCTAGTGGTTTTTTCTTTGCTGTTGCTGCTGCAATAATTGATGGCTCAAGTGTTACAATAAAAGATGTTACGCTAAACCCAACAAGAGTAGAAGCATATAGAGTATTAGGCTTAATGGGTGCAAAAGTTGACTTTGTAGAAAAAGAGAATATATATGAACCAATAGGCGATATTATTGTATCGAATCAAGGTAAACTTAAGGGTGTTGAGGTAAACTCAAACATAGCTTGGTTAATAGATGAATTACCTGCTTTATCTATTGCAATGGCAGTAGCAGATGGGGTTAGTAAAGTATCTAATGCTAAAGAGCTTAGAGTAAAAGAGAGCGATAGAATTAGCTCTGTAATAAGTGGCTTAAAGCGTTGTGGTATTGAGTGTAAAGAGTTTGAAGATGGATATGAAATTATAGGCGGTACTTTAAATAGTGCAAAAATAGATAGTTTTGGAGACCACAGAGTTGCTATGAGCTTTTCAATAGCTGGAGTTAGCTGTGGTATGGAGTTAGAAGATATAGAGTGTATAGATACATCTTTTCCTAACTTCTTTGAAATATTAAAAGAGATAACAGAGGTAGAAGTTTGAAGATAGAGTTAGCTAAATCTTATGGATTTTGTTATGGTGTAAAAAGGGCAATAGAGATTGCCGAAAAGTACCCAAATAGTGCAACATTTGGACCAATAATTCACAATAAAGATGAGATTAATAGATTAAAAAATGATTTTAGTGTAGATTTAGTAGAAGATGTTGACGATGCCCTAAAGTATGATACATTAATAATTAGAACACATGGTATAGAAAAAGATAAACTAAAAACTCTTAAAAAAGAGGGTAAAAAGGTTATTAATGCAACTTGTCCTTATGTTACTACCCCACAACAAATAGTAGAAAAAATGAGTAAAGAGGGCTACACAATAGTTATATTTGGAGATAAAAATCACCCCGAAATTAAAGGTGTTGCTAGTTACTCTGCAGACCAAGAAAGAACCCACATAATACTTGATGAAAAAGAGTTAATAGGGTTGCCTCTTGGAAATAAAGTTGCAGTTGTAGCTCAAACTACAAGAAAACCACAAATGTATCAAAATATTGTATCATCATTAGTTGTTAGAGTGCCAGAGCTTAGAGTTTTTAATACAATTTGTAATGCAACATTTGAGAACCAAGATGCAACAGCAGAACTTGCCAAAAAAGTTGATGTAATGATTGTAATTGGTGGTAAAAATTCATCGAATACAAAGCAGTTACACTCTATTTGTCAAACATATTTAAATGACTGCTATCACATAGAAAATAGTAATGAAATAGAAGAGTCTTGGTTTAAAAATAAAAAACATTGTGGTGTTACAGCAGGAGCATCAACACCAGATTGGATAATAGAAAATGTTATCTCTAAAATTAAAGAGTTAACATCTTAAAAGGCTTGTTTATTAACTAAAGCTACGCAAACTATTTTATAAACATCGATATGATTAGTTAAACTTCTTGTATTGCTTTAAGCTCTTAACTTTTATTAATATTTTAAATAGAAGCTACTATCTAAAATCTTTCGATACCCTACATAATTAATAAAAATATTAAATATCTATACATTTTCTACTCGTTTTAAATAAAAAATAGT
>CAYMUV010000077.1:0-4603 GCA_964393855.1 uncultured Nitratifractor sp. | reverse complement strand
ACATTTTTTCGAACTATTTTAATTTTTTTAGCTTCTCTTTTAATATTTTTTTACCACTTTCAACACCTGGTTGGTCATAAGTATTTATCTGCAAGAATACTCCAATAATAGAAACTAAAAGCTCATATTTAAATATTAACTCTGCAATATTATATTCATCTACTTTATCTATTGTTATAACATCAAATGGTATATCTTTTTCTGCTTCAACTGCTTCTATAGTTGCATCTGCTTGCATATCTATTAATTTAGAAAAACTTACACCCTCTAGGTAATCCAAATCTTTTATTGGACTATTTTTAGGCACTACAATGTGCTCTTCAAAGTTTTTTACTTTTATAAAGGTAACTGTTTTATCTCGTGTTCCTTGCATAATTAATTGCAAAAAAGAGTGTTGATCTACAGGACCAACTAAGCCAATTGGTGTTAAGCCTTGTCTTGTTTTATTAACATTAAATTTACCCAAACTCTCTGCCCAAAGTTGTACATACCACTTATTAAAGCTCTCTAAAGCCGAAGAGTAGCTAAAAACAACATTAATATTAAATCTCTGTTTATTCTCTACTATAAATCTTGCTTTCTCCATTAGCATATCAAATATCTTTTCTCTCTCAAAGAAACTTTGATAAATCTTTTGTGCACCTTTTAGCATATTGTCAATATCTACGCCAATACACGCAAGTGGAACCAAGCCAACAACACTAAATACAGAAAATCTTCCACCAACATTTTTAGGTACTTCAAAAGTTACTAATTTTTTATCTTTAGCAAATTCCATAAGAGGAGTACCCTCTTCGCTAATAACTACTAAGTTATCTTTATTAAAATCAATATTAGTCGATAGATACTTTAAAATAGAGATTGTCTCAACTGTTGTACCGCTCTTACTTATTGCAATAAATAGTGTATTATCTAAATCTAAGCTATTTAGTTTACTATTAATATCTATTGGGTCAGTAGTCTCTAAAAATATTAGAGATTTCAGATCTTTTTTTGTCTTTAAAAAGTCATAAATCGAGCTAGCACCTAAAGAGCTACCACCAATTCCTATAACTACAATTGTACTCTTATTAACACTTTTAGCAAACTCTTTAATTTTAGAAGTATCTTCAAAAGGCAGCTTATAATACCCTATACTCTCTCGCTCCTGCTTTAATTTTGTCATAATAAATTCATTAGAGCGAATTTGATAAAAGTTTTTTCTATAATCCATATTAATACCTTTTATAAAAGTAGTTAGTTGCCTCTACAAAACCATCTACTTGTCCACAATCAAAGCGTTTTCCCTTAAATTTAAAGGCTAAAACTCTACCCTCTTTTGCCTGTTTTTCTATGGCATCTGTAATTTGTATCTCGCCACCTTTTCCAGCTTTTGTATCTCTTAAGATATCAAAAATATCTGGTGTTAAGATATATCTGCCAATAATTGCTAAGTTGCTTGGTGCATCTTTTGGCTCTGGTTTTTCTACCATTTTAGATACTCTATATAGGTCATCTCTGCCTTCTACTAATTCACCTGCAATTACACCATATCTATTAGTTTGCTCCATAGGAACCTCTTCGATAGCAACTACACTACATTGGTACTTATTATATACCTCAACCATTTGAGATAGCACGCCATTATTATCTCCATCACATAAGTCATCTGCTAATATAACTGCAAATGGCTCGTTTCCTATTAGTGGCTCTCCTGTTAAAATAGCATCGCCTAAACCTCGCATACTCTTTTGGCGTACAAATGTGTAGTTTGCACTCTCAATTAAGCTATTAAGTCCACTTACAAGCTCCTCTTTAGATGTGCCTTTTATTGCGTTTTCTATGTCGCTATGTGTATCAAAGTGGTCCTCTATAGACTTTTTGTGTTTGCTTGTAACCATTGCAATATTATTACACCCTGCAGCTATTGCCTCTTCTACACCATATTGTATAAGTGGTTTAGTTAATATTGGCAACATCTCTTTAGCTACTGCTTTTGTTGCAGGTAAAAATCTAGTACCATAGCCTGCTACTGGGAACAGACACTTTTTAATGCTCTTCATATTATGCTAATTCCTCTTTTGCTCTTTTAATTATGCTGTTTATTGCCTCTTCGTACACTTTAGCTTCGCTCTTATCTTTAGATTCAAATCTAGTTACCAAAAGTGGTGTTGTGTTTGATGCTCTAACCAAACCCCAACCATTTTCAAAGTTTACCCTAACACCATCTACATCAATTATCTCTACAATTTTTGGGAAATTATCTGGTGGATTTTGTAGTAACTCTTTTATCTTATCCATAAGTATGAACTTTTGTTCATCTGTTGTCTCTACCTTCATCTCATCTGTAGAGTAAACCTTTGGCAAGGCTTCTATTTCTGTATCTAAATCTATACCTTTTGCAACTAACTCTAAAGCTCTAAGTGTTGCATATATTGCATCGTCATATCCAAAGTATCTATGTTTAAAAAAGATGTGCCCACTAACTTCACAAGCTAAATCGGCATTAACTTCTCTCATTTTTACTTTTAAATTAGAGTGTCCAGTTTTATACATTATAGCTTTTGCACCCCTTTTTTCTAGCTCATCATACATAACTTGCGAACACTTAACTTCGCCAACAACTGTTGGATTCTCGATAGCCATTGCAAAAAGCAGCGCCATTTGGTCGCCTTTTATATTATGTTTCTTTGTTAAAATAGCAATTCTATCGCTATCTCCATCGTATGCAAAACCTAAATCTCCATCTTTGCTTAGTGCCTCTTTTAAATCTGCTAAATTCTCTTCGACAGATGGGTCTGGATGATGATTTGGGAATGTGCCATCTGGCTCGCAATAAAGAGCTTGATAATTAATTTCTAATTTATCTAAAATTGGTTGCAATACAATACCTGCAACACCATTTCCACAATCTAGAATTAACTTTTTATCTAAACCTTTTAACTCTTTAAATTCATCTACTAAAAACTCTATATATCTACTTTTTGCATCAATCTCTATAGCTTCTGGGTTATCTTCTATCTCTAAATTCCAATTTTGCTCTATCTCATCGCCTAGTGCATATATATCTTCGCCAAAGAAAGGTAGCTTATTAATTGTAATTTTAAAGCCATTATACTCTGGTGGATTGTGTGAACCTGTTATCATAATAGAGGCATCTACTTCGCCACTAAGCCCCTCTTTAAAGTGTGATAAATCTTGATAATTTACAAAATAGTTTACAGGTGTAGCAACCATACCCATATCGTAAACTCTGCAAGCAGCTGCATTTATACCACTTGCTAACCACTCTTTTAGTATTGGCGAGTGACTTCTAGCATCAAAACCTATTGCTATACTTTTACCCTCGCCTACTCTTTTTGCCAAAAAGTAGCCAATTAGCTTAACGCTATGCTCATTTAACTCTTTATCAAAGATTCCTCTAATATCATACTCTCTAAATATTGTTTTTGTAAAGCTCATAAAATCCCCTAACTATCGCTATTAAATATATCTCTTGTATAGACTTTATCCTCTACATCTAAAAGAGCATCTTCTAATCTATTTGCAACTATTACATCACTTATCTTTTTAAATTCATCTAAATCTTTTATTACACGAGAGCGATAGAACTCATCCTCTTTAAGTACAGGCTCATATACAACTACCTCTATGCCTTTTGCTTTTATTCTCTTCATAACACCTTGAATTGCTGAGCTTCTAAAGTTATCGCTTCCACTCTTCATTACAAGTCTATATACTCCAACAATTTTTGGATTTTTCTCTATAATGCTATCGGCTATAAAATCTTTTCTTGTCGCATTTGCTTTTACAATTGCTTCGATAATATTGCTTGGTACATTTTTATAGTTTGCCAAGAGTTGCTTTGTATCTTTTGGTAGGCAGTAGCCCCCATAACCAAAGCTTGGGTTATTGTAGTGTGTACCAATTCGTGGGTCTAAACCAACGCCTTCTATAATTTGTCTAGTATCTAAACCATGCTTATATGCGTAGCTATCTAACTCATTAAAAAATGCAACACGCATTGCTAAATATGTATTTGCAAATAGTTTTATCGCTTCTGCTTCGGTAGAGTTTGTAAGCAAAATATCTATATTCTCTTTTTTAGCACCTTCAGCTAAAAGATTAGCAAACTCTTGAGCTCTTTCGCTCTTTTCGCCAACAATAATACGGCTTGGATAGAGGTTATCAAAAAGTGCTTTACCCTCTCTTAAAAACTCTGGAGAAAATATAATATTATCTGTTTTAAATTGCTCTCTAATCTGCTTAGTATAGCCAACAGGAACAGTCGATTTTATAACCATTGTAGCATCTGGATTTATCTCTAAAATATCACTAATTACAGCCTCTATACTCTTTGTGTTAAAGTAGTTTGTTTTTGGGTCGTAATCGGTAGGAGTTGCTATAATTATATATTTTGCATCTTTATATGCCTCTTTTTTATCTAATGTAGCACTAAAGTTACCATTTTGCATCATTTTAGGAAGATACTCTTCTATCTCTTTATCTTCTATTGGAGAGATGCCTCTATTTATCATCTCTACTTTTTCTGGTACAATATCTAGTGCCACTACTTCATTATTTTGTGCCAATAAAAGCCCGTTACTTAAACCAACATATCCTG
>CAYMUV010000076.1:0-4625 GCA_964393855.1 uncultured Nitratifractor sp. | reverse complement strand
TATATCGTGCAATCTTTAATAGTTACAGGTTTATTCTCGACACCCATTAACTCGCATGCTCTTGCTTTAATATTCTCTATTGTAAAGCCAAATTTTTCGAATAATAAGTTTGCTGGTGCTGATGCTCCAAAGCTCTCCATGCCTAGTACATCATCGGCATATTTATAATACTCTAAACCTCTTGCTGCCTCTACTGCTAGCACTTTTGTATCTGGGTTAATTACTGCCTCTTTATACTCTTTATCTTGCTCATCAAAAAGGTCAAAACACGGAACCGAAACTATATTTGCTTTAACACCCATTTTTTCTAAGTAGCATGCTGCTTGTAAAGATGGCATTAACTCGCTTCCACTTGCCATAATTGTAAGTGTTGCACCCTCTCGTTTTTTAACTATATATGCTCCACGGCTAACCTCGCCAAAATCCCTGTTTGGCTTAAGTGTTTTTAACTTTTGGCGACTTAGAACAAATGCACTTGGAGCATTCATCTCTAAAGCCACTTTCCAAGCCTCTACATTTTCTGTTGCATCAGCTGGGCGCCATACATAAAAGTTTGGCAAAGCTCTAAATTGGCTAAGTTGCTCTATTGGCTCGTGTGTTGGCCCATCTTCTCCAACGCCAATACTATCGTGTGTCCATACAAAATAGTTTTTAATACCTGTAAGTGCTGCAACTCTTGCTGCTGGTTTTAAGTAGTCGCTAAATACAAAGAAAGTTGCATTAAAAGGAATTGTAGTTCCATAAAGTGCCATAGCATTTGTAATAGCTGCCATAGAGTGTTCTCTAATACCAAAGTGGATATTTTTACCCTTAGGGAAGTTGCCCATATCTTTAAGCTCACTCTTATTAGATGGTGCCAAATCGGCACTTCCACCCAAAAAGCTTGGAACTACTTTTGCAATCTCATTTAAAATTACACCATTGCTATCTCTTGTAGCCATCTCTTTATTGTCGCTAAAATCTGGCCACTCTATACGACTAAAGTCTGGATTTTGCAATAGTTTTAATGCCTCATTTTGCTCTGGGTATGGAGCTTGTTTTTGTAAATGGAACCAAGCTTTTTGTGCCTCTTCGCCCCTGCTTACTGCGCTTCTAAACTCTTTTAAAACATCTTCTGGAATATAAAATTTTTCTTCTGGGAAGCCCTCTTTTCTCTTAGCTTCTAAAATTATCTCTTCGCCAAGTGGAGCTCCATGAGTTTTATGGCTACCCTCTAACTCCATAGCTCCTCTACCAATAATTGTATTTGCTATAATAATTGTTGGCTTTGTAGCCGCTTTTACCTTCTCTAAAGCTTCGTCTATCTCTTGATAACAGTGTCCATTTATCTTTAAAACATCCCAATTTTGTGCTTTAAATCTTGTTTCTACATCTTCATCCCAGGCAATAGATGTATCACCCTCAATTGTAATATGATTGCTGTCATAAATTAATACTAAATCTTTTAAAGCAACTCTTCCTGCAAGTGAGCAAGCTTCGTAACTAATTCCCTCTTGCAAATCGCCATCTCCACAAAAGCAGTAAACTTTATGGTCTATAATTTCGCAATTTTCTCTATTTACTATATTTGCTGTGTACTCTTTTGCCATTGCAAAACCTACTGCGTTTGCAACGCCTTGTCCTAATGGTCCTGTTGTAATTTCTACACCTGGTGTATGCCCAAACTCTGGATGTCCAGGGGTTTTAGAATCTAATTGTCTAAACTCTTTTAAATCATCTAAACTTACATCATATCCCCATAGGTATAAAAGAGAATATACTAAACTCGATGCATGTCCACCAGAAAATACTAATCTGTCTCTATTTAACCAGCTTGGGTCTTTTGGATTATGCTTTAAATGTTTGCTTAAAACTACTGCAATATCTGCTAATCCCATTGGTGCACCAGGGTGCCCACTATTTGCCTTTTGCACCATATCTGCTGCTAAAAACCTAATTGTATTTGCCTGCTTTTTTAAAAACTCTTTATTCATTATTTTCCTTGTTTATGTCTATATAGATACTCTATTAAAAGTGGTTCAAGTGCCAATTTTAATTTACTATCAAAACTATCTATACGCTTATTTAAGCTATTAGCTAAATTATCTGCATAAGCCATAGACTCCTCTAAACCTAAAATATTTATAAAACTATTTTTATCGCTATCGTTACCTATTGGCTTTCCAGCCTCCTCTTGTGTTGAAGTTTCATCTATAATATCATCTTGAACCTGAAACAGCAAGCCCAAATCCAAACCAAAATTAAAAAGTTCATCTTTGCTCTTTTTATCTAAACCAACAATAACTGCACCCATCAACAAAGAAGCAGCAATCAATTTTGCTGTCTTATTTTTATGTAGTAACTCTACTTTTTCTAAAGTTAGTGGCTTATTTTCAAACTCTAAATCGATAGCTTGACCTAAAACCATACCTCGTAAACCACCATTTTCTGCTAAAATTTTAACTAACTCTATTTTTACATCTGAGCGAAATGCACTCTTTGATATCAATTCAAAAGCATATGTATTTAGTGCATCTCCAATTAAAGTAGCAGTCGCTTCGTCGTATAGTACATGAAGTGTCTTTTTTCCTCTGCGAAGTGCAGAATCATCCATGCAAGGTAAATCATCATGAATAAGCGAATAGGTATGAAAAAGCTCTAAAGCAAAAGCTACTTTATAGCTACTCTCAAGCAAAAGAGGCTCATAAGCTCTAACTACACTTAATAAAAGTTTTGGGCGAAAATGTTTACCACTATTTTCTATAATATATTTTAAAGCACTACTATAATGAGGATGAAAAGTATCTACAACAGGGATATTATTCTCTAAATAATCCTTAAAATTTTGCATGAAGCCTCTTGTTTTTATATTAACCTTTATTCGATGAAATATCTCACTCAAGTTATTGCCAAAATTATATCAAAATAAAGGTAAAATATATAGATTATTTTCAAAAGGATATAAATGAATTTAAACATTATCAAAAAAATAGCAATTGCATTATCTATATCTATTTGGATTGCACTAATATTTAAGATTTTTCAATCTGGAGGTACAATGAACGACCAACTTCCAAAATGTATTTTTACAACTATGGGAGTATTTGCCTTTTTAAATATTATTATTAAAATAATCGAACATTTAGAGAAGAAAAAATAGCATATTGCTATTTTAATTTAGATATTTTTGCTAACTCTTTAAGAATCTCTTTGTTTGCTTTATCTTCTACAGTTACTATATAATCTGCAACTTTCTTATAAGCTTTTTTGCGCTCTTTATATAGTGCTTTAGCTTTTTTTAAATCCTGAAAAAGTGGTCTTTTTGCTAATTTAGCTTCTGAATTTTTTGCACTTTTTAATCTATTATAAATCCAATCAAAAGGTGCGTCTAATAAAACAACTTTACCTATTTTATTTATATTTTTAACTTTATAAAAACCACCACCACAACTAACAAGTGTTCCCTTTACACTCTTTTCTAACCAATTTGCTGTATCTTGTTCTAAATTTCTAAAATACTCTTCGCCATACTTTTCAAATATTTTATTTATTGTTTTATTCTCTTTAGACTCTATTAAATCATCTGTATCTATATTATATAGGTTATACTCTTTTGCAAAAGCTCTAGCAATTGTCCCTTTGCCAACCCCCATAAAACCAATCAATAAAATATTGTGCTTCATATTTACTCCGAATAATTAGATACAATATTATATCTAATTACTCTAAGCTAGACAAGTTAACTTAAAAGATAATAAATTTTATTAAGCGTAAATAGACTCTTTACCAGCCTCTATTGCTAATAATCCATAAAATAGTGCTCTAAATTTTCTTCTGTTAGAAGTTCCTAATTTTGTACAAACTCTTTGAATCATCTCATCAAGTTTGTCATTTGCAAGCTCTAGTCCTAACTTCTTTTTAAGATAGTTATTTCTAATTCTGTCTAATTCGCTTTTATCACCACATGCAACAATTTCTGTATCTGCTCTGTAAATTGCAGGTCCTAAAGATTTAGCAATATTTGCAACATATTGGTCGCTTAAACCTAAACTTAACTTTTTATTCTCTTCTTGATAAAGAGCTATCTTATCGTCCAATTTGCTCATTTTTATCTCCTATTGATAATTTATAAAACAATTATAGCACCAATAGTAAGAAAAAATCAATATATATGTCAATTTTTCATATTTTTTTATAAATTACATAAATTTAATATTTTAAAAACACTTTAATTACATTATATTGATAATAATTAAATCTGATATTTTTAATTATTATATTTTTTATAAATTATTACTATCTATTGTAATTACTGTATGTACATTACCTCTAGGATTAAAATCTGCAACTATTTTCATCCATTTAGGCTCTAATTTACTATATAGTGTATCAAAAATCTCATTTGCACTATTCTCATGGCTTATATATCTATTTGCAAAAGAGTTAATATATAATTTAAGTGCTTTTAGCTCTATAACCTTATTTCTAGGTGTGTAAGATAGCTTTATATTTGCAAAATCAGGATATCCACTTCTAGGGCATTTACACATAAATTCTGGTAATTCAATATCTATAACATAATCTTTTTTATGCTCATTTGGCCAATAGTGTTCGCTGCTATTAATATCGAACTCTAAAATCTCTTT
>CAYMUV010000075.1:0-4729 GCA_964393855.1 uncultured Nitratifractor sp. | reverse complement strand
ATAGGAGGGGTGATGAGACAGCAACCAAATAAACTACAACCGTTTTTCGAAAACCTAAATTTTGAAAGAAAAGATAACACTATGGTTATCAACTTTGGTCCACAACACCCTTCGGCTCATGGTCAGTTAAGATTAGTATTAGAGCTACAAGGTGAGATGGTAGTAAAAGCTTACCCAGATATCGGATACTTACACCGTGGTGTAGAGAAGATGGGTGAGAATATGATATATAACGAATTTTTACCAACAACAGACAGACTTGATTATATTGCATCTACTTCTAACAATTATGCTTTTGCTTTAGCTGTAGAGAGACTTTTGGATATCGAAAAAGATGTTCCTCGCCGTGCAAAAGTTATTAGAACAATGCTTTTAGAGCTTAACAGAATTATTTCGCATCTATTCTTCTTAGCAACGCACGCACTTGATGTTGGTGCAATGAGTATCTTCTTGTATGCATTCCGTGAGCGTGAATTTGCAATGGATTTAATGGAAGACTACTGTGGGGCAAGACTTACACACTCTGCAGTTAGAATTGGTGGTGTGCCATTAGATTTACCAGCAGGATGGATTGCAGATTTAACAAGCTTTTTAAATAAGCTTCCTGATCAAATTAAATTATACGAAGATTTACTTACAGAGAATAGAATTTGGAAAATGCGTTTAGAAGATGTAGGTGTTGTAGAGAAAGAAGATGCCTTATCTTGGGGATGTACAGGACCAATGTTAAGAGGTTCTGGTATAGCTTACGATATTCGTAAAGAAGAGCCATATGAGCTTTATGGTGAGTTAGATTTTGATATTCCAGTAAGTGATAGAAAAGATAGTTATGGAAGATATAGATTATATATGGAAGAGATGAAAGAGTCTATTAAAATTTTAAGACAATTAATCTCTATGTATCCAAAAACAGAGAAAAAACTTATGGCTCATGCACCAAAATATATCTCTGCTCCAAAAGAGGAGATTATGACACAAAACTATGCACTAATGCAACACTTTGTGCTTGTAACTCAAGGTATGCGTCCACCAAAAGGTACTGTTTATGCACCTACAGAGTCGCCAAAAGGTGAGCTTGGGTTCTACATTGTATCTGAGGGAGAGCCTTATGCATATCGTTTAAAGGTTAGAGCACCTAGCTTCTTCCATACTGGCTTGCTACAAGATCTGCTTGTAGGAACTTACATCGCTGATGTTGTTACAATTATTGGTTCTACCAACATTGTATTTGGTGAAGTTGACCGTTAATAAGGAGAGTATATGAAAAGATACGATTTACGACATCTACACGATGATTTTTATGACAGAATGTTAGAGTTAATTAATAAAGATTTAGCTCCAAAAGAGGTAGGAATTTTCCTTTTTGAGGTGGGTGATTTTTCATCTTTACAAAAGAGTGCAGATGTAATTAAAGAGAGTGGGCACGAGTTATTAAACTCTCTAAAGTTCAACGAAGTTGATTGGACTATTGTAGTAAGAAAGGCTAGTTAAATGCAAATTGCAGCACCAAGTAATAAAATTGCCAATATCAGTAGTAGATTTGTATCTGCATATAAGAGTGTTGGTAGCAAATTAACTAATAAGTTAGAGCAAACAGATGTTGCTATCTTATTTGGTGCTAATTTAATAGAAAACTCTGATTTAGCTAATGTTGCTAAAGATACTATATATATGCATCCTGTTCAAATAGAGCAAAATGCTAAATATTTAAAATACGAAGCAGGTAGCGAAGAGGGAGTTGCCCTTTTGTTACTAGATGCTTTAGTTAATAAAAGCTCTTTAGATAGCCAATTGAGTAACTTTATAGATGAGCTTGATATTGGTTATTTAAGTGCAGAGAGTAGCATATCTGAAGAGGAGTTAGAAGATTTAGCTAATTTAGTAAGTGGCTCAGAAAGTGTAACTTTAGTAGTTGGTAGTGATATATATACCCATGAAAGTTGCGAAAATATCGCTAAAGTTTTAGCAACTATTGCAAAATTTAGTAGTGTAAAAGTTTCTGCAATAGATGCAAATTTAGAAACAGAGCAAGATAGCTTAGATACTAAGTTAACAGAGCCAAGCCAATTGCCAAGTTACGATGGCATTGTGGTTTATAGCGTTAAAAGTAGTGCAAATCTACTTTTAGGCTCTAGCCAATTTGCAATGGCTGCTAAAGTAAAAGATGGCGATATAGTTAGCTTTAATATCAATGAAAAAAGTTATACAAAAGAGTTTAAATTAGATAAAAACTTAAAAGGAACAATTGCAATTAACCAAACCGAAGATCTAGAGATTTTATCATCTTATAGATTTAAAAGAATTCAAATCAACAAGGTAGGAAGTGAAAATGAGTAGTGAAAATTTAGTTACAGTAACTATTGACGGTATTGAGTGTAGAGCAAAAGAGGGAGAGTATATCTTAAATGTTGCTAGAGCAAATGATATATTTATTCCAGCTATTTGCTACCTTACAAGGTGTTCGCCAACACTAGCTTGTCGTATATGTCTTGTAGAAGCAGATGACAAAAGGGTTTACTCTTGTAATGCTAAAGTTAAAGATGGCATGAATATTGTTACTAAAACAGAAGAGATTTTAGAAGAGCGAAGAGCTATTATGGAGGTTTATGATGTAAACCATCCACTTCAATGTGGTGTATGTGACCAACACGGAGAGTGTGAACTGCAAAACTATACACTAGAGCTTGGAGTAGATAGCCAATCTTACGCAATAGCAGATACAAAAAGAGAGACTAAAAACTGGAGTAGTGTGCTACACTATGATGCAGGGCTTTGTATAGTTTGCGAAAGATGTGTTACAGTTTGTAAAGATATGATTGGTGATGCAGCAATTAAGACTACAAAAAGAGGTGGAGACCCACTAGATAAAGGCTTTAAAGATACTATGCCAAAAGATGCTTATGCAATGTGGAACAAGTTACAAAAATCTATTATTGCGCCAAGTAATGGTACAGATTTTACAAACTGTTCTGATTGTGGTGAGTGTACAGCAGTTTGTCCTGTTGGTGCATTAACAGAGAGAGATTTTGTTTATAAAGCAAACCCTTGGGATTTAAAAGAGATTCCAAGCGCTTGTGCTCACTGCTCTAGTGCATGTCATATCTATTATGAAACAAGAGCAGAATCAATAAGTAATCCTGAAGAGAAGATTTTTAGAGTTAAAAATGAGTGGAACTATCAAACACTTTGTGGTGCTGGTAGATTTGGTTACGACTATGAAAATAGAGATGCTAAAAAAGATCCACAAGCACTAGAAGCAGCAGTAGAAGCAATTAAGAGTGCTGGTACAATTAAGTTTAACTCTATGATAAGCAACGAAGAGGCTTTGATGCTTCAAAGTTTAAAAGAGAAGTTTAACCTAAAGCTTGTAAACCCAGAAGTTAAGCCATTTGCCGACTTCTTAAAAGTTTACTCTAAAGCTGCAGGACACCAACTATATAAAGATACATTCCGCGACATGAGTAGTTGCGACTTTATAGTATCTGTTGGTGCAAAATTAAGAAGCGATAACCCAGCAGCAAGATATCTGTTTAATAATATTCAAAAGATGAATAAAGGTGCTGGTATCTATTTACACCCAGTAGGTGATACACTTATTCCTACATTTGGTAAGAGTGTAGAGCAAATTAACCATCCAGCAGGATTAGAAGAGTATGCACTTTTACTTGTATTAAATCTATTTGCAAAAGAGGATTTAGAAGATAGCGTTAAGTTTGAGTTAAGTGATTTAGGAGAAAAACTTGGATTTGATGCAGAAGAGTTCCAAGGCAAATTAGATAAAATGCTTAAGAAAAAAGAGAGTTTTGCATTAATAGTTGGAGAAGATTTATATAATCATCCAAAAGCTGCTAACTTAGCTAAATTAGTAGCACTTATAGAAGAGAGTTGCGATATTAAAGTAGCAATGATTCCACCAAAATCTAATGCTTTAGGTGTTGCACAAATTTGTGATTTAGATGACGAAGCAGAAGGTAAAGTTGTAGGCTATAATGAAAATGGTGACTTTAAATTAAGTGCTCTTGGTGATGGTAATTTAGATATGCCAGCACTTAACCAGCAAGAGGGAACAACAACAAATATGAATAAGAGAGTTGTTCAGTTTAATGCAGCACTAGAGTACAATGGCTATACGCTAAATGATATTATGAATAAGCTAGGATTTAACAATAACTATACAATAGATTGGACAGCTAAACTACCAGTAGATAAAGGTTATCAAGTTATTAACTTTGATGATTTAGCAGAGGGCTTTAGTAATGCTAATGAAGAGTTAAGAGGTTACGCACTTGCAAATTTAGCAGTAGATAAAGAGGATATTGAGCTAGATGAGTTTGCTAGCGAAGCTTTAAGTGGCGATATTGCTTATAGATGTAACCCTCAAAGACAGTTTAACGACTTTACTGACAAAGCACATCAAATTTTTGAAGAGTTTGCGCTTTATGCTTCGGCAGCTAAGGCAGAAGAGCTTGGAGAAAAAGTTGTTATTAAGTTCGAAGGTAAAGGTGGTTTAGAGTTACCAGTAGTTGTAGATGAAAGACTAGAGGGTGATATAGTAGAGGTGCCAGATTTTAAAGCTGACTTAGATGTATATTCGCTCTTTGGCGATAACAGATATGCAACAGTAACTATTGAAAAGGTGTAAGTAATGGATGGATATATAATTGCAACAATAATTAAAGCTATTTTGATATTAGCTGTAATATCAGCATTAGCTGGTTTTGGAACATAT
>CAYMUV010000074.1:0-4770 GCA_964393855.1 uncultured Nitratifractor sp. | reverse complement strand
ACATCTAAATGTTTAACATCTTTAGCGTGAGTCTCTATATATGCACGGCGTGGTTCTACTTCGTCACCCATAAATAGTGTAAATGCTTCGCTTGCAGTTTCAAAGTCTTCTATTTGTACTCTTAGCAATCTTCTGTTAGTAGGATCCATAGTTGTCTCCCAAAGTTGCTCTGGGTTCATCTCACCAAGACCTTTGTATCTTTGAATATATGCACCTTTTTTCGCACTCTCTTCTATTTTTGCTAAATCTTCTAATAGGTCTCTTTGCTCTAACTCTTCATTCATATACTCTTGAATTTTCTTATAGATATAAACAGCTTCGTTATAGTGTGGGCTTGTAAATAGATTATCATCTACTATTAACTCCTCTAGCCCCTCATTTGTTTGAACATAGTAGTGCAGTCTATCTTCTTCTATACTTTTATTTAAAATATTGTAACCTAACTCATCTATGAACTTCTCTAAATCGTTTGCTAACTCTTGACTGCTTTTACCAACAATATCTGGATTTTCTATCATATATCTTAAAACTTCGCTCATAGCAAATCGTTTATCTAACTCATTTAAAGTTAATTGATAATAGGCAACTAATTTAAATAGAGATAACATATCTTGATTACCTAAAGTCTCTATCTCTATTGCATCTAAGCCTCTTTCGATTAAAAACTCTTTAAGCGCTTTATCGTCTTTTAGATATGTCTCGTTTTTACCCTTTTTGTATCTATATAGAGGTGGCTGAGCAATATATAAATATCCATTCTCAACAATCGGTTTTAAAAACCTAAAGAAGAAGGTCATTAAAAGTGTTTGAATGTGGCTTCCATCTACATCGGCATCTGTCATAATAATTATTTTATGATATCTTAATTTTTCATCATCAAATTCATCACCAATACCACATCCTAAAGCTGTAATCATATTTTTAATCTCATCAGAGCGTAAAATCTTATCTAAACGAGCTTTCTCGACATTTAATATTTTACCTTTAAGTGGCAAAATTGCTTGGAACACCCTATCTCTACCCTGTTTAGCAGAACCACCAGCAGAATCTCCCTCCACCAAGTATAGCTCGCTAATAGATGGGTCTTTGCTTTGGCAATCTGCCAATTTACCAGGCAAAGTTCCAACACTCATAGAGTCTTTTCTTTTAACTAAATCTTTAGCTCTTTTTGCAGCCTCTCTACCCTTAGCAGCAAGTAAAACTTGTGCCATAATTGCCTTAGCCTCTATTGGGTTCTCTTCTAAATATTTATTAACTCTCTCGTAAACAAATTTTTGAACAAGAGGACGCACATAGCTACTTCCTAATTTACCTTTAGTTTGCCCTTCAAACTGTGGCTCTGGCACTCTAACACTAACAATAGAAACAAGCCCCTCTTTAGTGTCATCACCACTAATTTTTGTATTTCTCTCTTTAGCATTTGCATTTTTCGAAATATATCTAGATATTGCTCTTGTAAGCCCTGCTCTAAAACCAGCTTCGTGCGTACCACCTTCGATTGTTTTAATATTATTAACAAAACTATAAGATGAATCTCTATCGCTATTTTGATACATAAAAGAGATATCTATCTCTATATCATCAGCTTTTCCCTCGAATAGTTGAGCATGAGATAGCGGCTCTTTTGTTGCCATATCTTCAACAAATTGGCGAATACCACCTTCGAAATGAAACTTCTCTTTTGTACCATCTCTCTCATCTTTAAACTCGATACTAATTTTAGGATTAAGATAGGCAAGCTCTTTGAATCTTTTAACTAAAATATCTTTTTTAAACTCTACAGTCTCAGTAAATATTGTAGCATCTGGCCAAAATTCTATTTTTGTCCCAGTCTTTCTAGGTGAATCGCCAGTAATTTCTAAATCTGTCTGAGGAATCCCCTTCTCAAACCATTGTTCATGTATTTTACCATCTCTAAATATAGTTAAGTGTAACTTACTAGCAAGAGCATTTACAACCGATACACCAACCCCGTGCAGACCACCAGAAACTTTATATGTATCTTTATCAAACTTACCACCAGCATGCAATACTGTTAAAACAACTGTAGCTGCCGAAATCTTCTCTGTTGGATGCTCAGCAACTGGAATACCACGACCATTATCTTCGATAATTGCAGAACCATCGCCTGTTAAAGTAACTTTAATTGTATTACAAAAACCTGCCATTGCCTCATCGATAGAGTTATCTACAACTTCATAAATTAAGTGATGAAGCCCTTTAATAGATGTATCTCCAATATACATACCAGGACGCTTACGAACAGCCTCTAAACCTTTTAAAACTTTAATATTACCAGCACCATAATCTGCCATATACTACTCCGATAGTTAATTACTTGATTATACCCAAAATTCTATAAAAGTTAAGAGTATTAAACAGCTAGTTCTGCCTTGTTGCTTGCACTCTCTTTAAGAAAATTTAATTTTGCTAACTTTTAAGTTTAAAAACTTCACTAAAAAAGTTAATCAGGCTAAGATTATAAATACTCTCCACTCTTAGCTCTTTTGGTTGCCTCTACACTTATACTATCTAAATTATCTATTTTACCCTTTTTAAGTGCCTCTATTGCCCAACGACCAATCATTACTGCATTATCCGAGCAATAGTTTAAATCTACCTCTAAAAACTCTGCTTTACTCTCTTTAACCAAACTTTTAAAGCCATCTTTTATATAAGAGTTTGCACTTACTCCACCAACTATTGCAAAATATTTAAAACTCTCACTCTTAAAGACCTTTTTAGATTTTTGCAACAAGTGTCTAAGTACTGCATACTCAAAAGATGCTGCAACATCGCACATATCTTGCCTACTCATAGCCTCTGCACCACCAAGAGCCTCTATTTGCAACCTTACAGCATTTTTAAGCCCAGAAAGCGAAAAGGCAATTTGCTTAGAGTTTTGTAACGGCACAGGAAAGGCAAACTTAGCTCTATCGCCCTCTCTTGCTAATTTCTCTATAATTGGTCCTCCAGGGTAGCCCAAATTTAACATTTTAGCTAGTTTATCGTAAGCTTCTCCCACGCTATCATCTAAAGATGTTGCTAATATTTTCATTCTATCAAAACTCTCTACTCTTAAAAGCTGAGTATGCCCACCCGAGACAAGCAGAGCCATCAAAGGTAGCTTTTGCTCTTTTTGAATAAATAACGAATATACATGCCCTCTTAAGTGGTTTACCCCAATAATAGGCAGATTTAAAAAAGCAGCAATAGACTTAGCCATAGCAACACCCTCGTGCAAAGAAACACTAAGACCAGGGTGCGTTGTAACTGCAACTGCCTTTATCTGCTTAAAGTATGGCTTTAATCTCTCTAACAACTTTGGCAAAGCAACTGCATGCAAGCGACTAGCAAGCTCTGGAACAACCCCACCATAATAGCTATGCTCTAGCTCTTGCGAAATTTTCAGATGCTCTACAACTTCTAAAGTATCAATATTAGTTAGAGCAATCGAGCTATCATCGCAACTACTCTCTATGCTTATAATTAAATTCATCTAATCCTCACAACTGTGCTTTAATTCAAACTCGTTAAATATCCAAGACCAATTGCCATAATTGCTATCAGCATTGATATGCCCTGCATCTTCTAAAATCTTAAGCGATGCACCAAACTTTTGACTTATCTCTTTAACCTCATCTATTTTGCACCAAATATCATTTGTAGATGCAATAATTTTTACCTCTTTAGCCCCTAAATTATTTGGCAAAGGGCAAGGGAAAAAGCTCTTTATAGTCTCTTCTTTTGTATTTAAACTAGGTATTGCAACTAAATATAATCTATCAATATCTGCACTATTTTGGCTAGCATACCAAAACCACAAATTATTAGCCAAAGAGTGGCAAACAACTACTGTAGGCTTAAAATCTTCCATAATCTCTTTTAACTGCTCTAACCAACTCTTAAGAGTTGGAAAATGTGGATTTTTTAGTAAAGGAAAGTAAACTCTTTTATAGTTACAAGCCAATTTAGAAGCAAGCTTCGCCTGCCAATGTGGATAATCACTTCCACCCCAGCCATGTAAAATTAAAACTCTCACAAAAGCCCCTTAGTATAAGCTCTAACCTCGCTATCTATTGCTACAATATCGCTTAAAGTACCTACGCTTAAGCCTTTAAACTTTTCGTACGAATTTAGTATTAAATCTGTCATCTTAAAAAATCCAAACTCTCCACTCTTAAATCGCTCTATTGCAACCTCGTTAGCTGCATTTAAAACAACACCCATATCTGGATTATCTAACAAGTGCTGCTTTATCTGCCACATAGGGTATCTGTTACTTTTAATCTCTTTAAACTCTAAAGAGCCAATCTCTAGTAAATTTAGTGGTTCTAAAATCTCCTCTTGCACTTCGCCCATAAGTGCATAGGCAATTGGCAGTTGCATATTTGCCTTGCTTAAATGTGCAGTTGTAGAGCCATCTTTAAACTCTACAAGAGCATGAATTAGCGACTTTCTCTCTATAAAAGCATCGATATTACTGCTATTAAAAAGCCACCTAGCCTCTAAGAGTTCAAATAGCTTATTTACCATCGAAGCACTATCAATAGTAATTTTACTACCCATACTCCAATTTGGGTGCTTAAGGGCATCTGCATACGAAGCATCTTTAATATCTTCTATATCCCAATCTCTAAAAGCACCACCACTTGCAGTAATATAAAGCTTATTTATAGCCCTACTCCCAACCAAATACCAAAGTGCAAAATGTTCGCTATCTATTGGGGTAATGCGACTCATATCTATAAACTTACCAGCAACTACAAG
>CAYMUV010000073.1:0-4907 GCA_964393855.1 uncultured Nitratifractor sp. | reverse complement strand
TTATGAGTAAAGAGATAGAGAGTGTATGCACATATTGTGGTGTAGGTTGCGATATTACTGCTGTTGTCGATAGTAATAAAATTAAGAAAATTTATGCAAAAAAAGATGGTGTTGTAAGTCGTGGCAAGCTTTGTATTAAGGGGCGATTTGGCTTTGATTTTGTTGATAGTAAAAATAGAATTAAAGAGCCTTTGGTTAGAAAGAGTTTTGTAGAGAAAAATAGAGATATTTGCAAAGGTTTTGAATTAAAAGATTTTAATGATACCTTTTATACAACCACTTTAGATGCTGCAACTTCTATTACGGCAGCAAAATTAAAGCAAATAGTCGATAAGTATGGGACTAAAAGTTTTTGTGCAATTGGTGGGGCAAGGACTAGTTGCGAAAATGCTTATTTGTTTCAGAAATTTTGTAGAGACTCTATAGGCTCACCTCATGTTGATAACTGTGCAAGAGTTTGCCACTCGCCTAGCCTTAAGGGAATGCGTGCAACTATTGGAGAGGGTGCTGCAACAAACCCTTATGATGATATTTACGAGAGCGAATTTATTATTGTAATTGGTTCTAATACTATCGAGGCTCATCCTATTGTGTCAAATCGAATTGTAGAGGTTAGCTCTATAAAAGATAACTTAGCTGTTATTGATGTTAGAGAGACAAAGTTAGCTAAAAGAGCAAAATATAATTGTCTAATACCTTTTGAGGCAAATTTGCTAATACTTAATATGATGGCTTATGTAATTATTAAAGAGGAGCTTTATAATAAGGAGTTTGTAGCTAGTAGAACTGCAAATTTTGAAGAGTTTAAAGAGGCTATTTTAAACGACCCTTATGCTAACCCTGAATTTTTTAAAAAAGTTGAGGGTTATGAGTATTTGGCAACTCAAATTCCAAATATTGCAAGAGAGTATGCACTTAAAAAGTCTATGATATTTTGGGGGCTTGGAATTACTGAGCATCTTGATGGAAGTAAAGCTGTTATGGCTATTACACATTTGGCTTTGCTTACAGGAAATATTGGAAAAGTAGGCGCTGGGCTTATGCCTCTTCGAGGGCAAAATAATGTTCAAGGTGCTTGTGATATGGGATGTTTGCCATACTATGCGCCAGATTATCAAGTGCCAAAAGAGATTGGTTTAATGACACCACAATTAATCGATGAGATGTTAAATGGCAATATAAAAGCACTCTTTAATATGGGTGAAGATATTACACATATTCATCCAAATGTTAATAAGAGTATTAAGGCTATTGAGAAGTTAGATTTTTTAGTGGTGCAAGAGCTTTTTGTAAACGATATTGCAAGTAGGGCAGATATTGTTTTTGGGGTTAAGAGTGCTTATGAGAAAGAGGGGGTTTATGTAAATGCTATGAGGCGACTGCATCTATCTCAGCCACTTGTAGAGTCTGATTTACCAGATGATTGGGAGGTTTTGCAAGCAATCGATAATAAGATGGGTGGAGAGTTTAATTATAAAAATAGCGAAGATATCTGGAATGAGGTTCGTAAAGTTGCACATCGCCGTTTTAGTGGGGCAGCATACTATAGACTTAAGCGACATAGCAAACGAGGAATGCAGTGGCCAATTTTTCACGAAGATACGCCAATCTTGCATATTTTAGACTTTAGAACCGAAGATGGGCTTGGTAAATTTGTTTATAATCAGTGGCAAAAAAGAGGAATGGTAGAGGAGATTTTAGAGGGTAAATTTAATAAAAATGGTCTAGATGGCTGGTACTTAACAACAGGTAGAACGCTAGTTCATTATAACAACTCTGCACAAACTATGCAAACAGATAGATTAAAAGAGAAACATAGCTCAGACACCCTATTTGCTCCTACTAGCGCAAAGGGTTTAATTGCAGATAAGGTGATTTTAAAAACAGAGTATGGAGAGAGTGAGGCTTTAGATGTTGTATTTAGCGATAAGATACAAGATGGAACCCTATTTACAACTTTTCATCATGCAAAAAGTGGTATAAATAGGCTATTTGGCGATGAGTGCGACGAAGATATAATGACTGCTAGATTTAAATCTTTAAAGGTAAATATTGTCAATTTAGGGCAAAGTATTGGGTGTAGTTAAATTACGCCTATATAGATTTTATATACTTTTTTAGAGTTTTTGTAGTTAAACTTTAACTCTTTTAATTTAATATGGTTTTTTCTTAATAGTGGTATTTGGTAATTTGAGTCTTTGTCTAAAATTATTAAAGTCTCTTTTGAGTTTTTATACTTTTTTAGGCTCTTTTTATTTAGGTATATATATTTGGTATTTGGTTTGTATAGTTTTAAGTTTGCTCCAACTAAGTTGCTTCCATATAATACTGTTTTAAAATTGCTAAGTTTATTTAAATAGTTAGATATCTCTTTGGCTGGATAGTTAAATCTTGATGGGTGTTTAAATAGGTCTGGTTTTGTGTATCTAAGGCTAAATGCTGTTAAAAATCCTAGCATTATAAATATGCTAAAAGCAAGCCAGTAGTTAATTTTTTTATTATTTAGAGTTTTTAAAGATGTTGCCATAAAGATTGTAATTGGCAAAAACATTGGTGCTATCCATCTGCTTTTAAAATATTGCATTTTTAAGAGCACAACAATAGATACAAGTAGTATAATTAGTATAAAAAAGTACTTTTTAAAAAAGTTTGTTTTGCTAATTTTTATATCTTTTTTAAAGAATATAGCAAAAAGTATCAGGTAGGGAGCTAAAAGTTCTAATAGTGCCATAAATAGTACTTTTAAGCTTTTAAGAATATTAAAATTGTCGCTTATTTGCATTTTATTAAGTGTGCCAGTAGTTGCTGTATTTAAATGGTTAAATATCCAATATAAATGTGGAGAGAGTATAGCTATAGAGACAAAAAGGGCAATAAAGATTTTTTTATTAAAAATTACTTCTTTTGTTTTGGTATCAAAAAAAGAGAGTATAAATATAGTTAGTATCAATAGAGAAAAGTTATATTTAGATAATATCCCTAAAGAGCTAACTATACCTAGTTGTATATAATCGATAGTTTTAGTACCTTTATCTCTTAAGTTTATAATTAAAAAAAGAAGCAACATAGAGAAAAAAGTTACTAAAACAGAGTGCGTTAAATCTCGTTGATACTCCCAAGAGAAAGATGGAATTAATAGTAAAGATGAGGTAGCAATAGCCGCAATACTTTTGTTTTTACTTAAATAGAGAGTAATTTTATATGTAAGCAAATATATTCCAAATAGAAGCAAATTTTTAAGTATAGATAGTGCTAAAATAGGGTTGTTAAATAGTTTAAAAAATATACTTTGAATCCAGGTGTAAAGAGGTGGCTGAGTAGAGTACCCAAAATTTAAAACACTATTTAGCAAAAATTGCTCTGCTTCATCGCGTTCTAATGCATTACCTATGCTTACTCGCAATATTAAAAAAAGTATAAAATATATTGCAATAATATATAGATAGTTATCTATTAAAGTGCTACTTTTTTGTTTCATTAGTATCTTTTTTAGTTAATTTTTTATGGTTTAAATTATAGCGAAATAACTTGAACTCAGGTTATATAAGTATTAGAGATTAATTTTGTTATAATTATCTATACAAAAGGATATATATGAGTAGATTTTTTGGTAAAGATAGTGAAGATAGGGCTATAGATTATTTGCAAGATAGAGGCTTTACGATAGTAGATAGAAATTTTTATGCAAGCAGATTAGGCGAGATAGATATTATTGCAAAAAAAGGAGATATACTGCATTTTATAGAGGTTAAATCTACTCAAAAAGATTTTGAGCCTATTTATAATATTACGCCATCTAAACTGAATAAAATAATAAAAAGTGTATATTATTATATGAATAAGAAACACTTAAATTATGCATATTGTATTGATGCATTAATAATTAAGGGTAAAGATATTGAGTTAATTGAAAATATTACACTTTAGGAGGTGGGGTTTGGAGTTAAGTAGTGCTCAAGTAGCAGAGTTTAAAGAGAATGGTTTTTTGCTTTTAAGGGGCTTTTTAGATAAAAATAGCTGTAATCTAATACGAGATATTGCCAAAATTCATATGCAGTATAAAGTAGAGCCTATAGAGACAGAGTATGAGTATATAGGTATTGAAAACGAAGAGTATAAGCAAAGTGTTAGACGCATTAGACAAGTTTATGACAGAGATATTGTATTTAAAAACTGGATGTTAAATAGAGAGATTCGCCCAATTTTAGAGCAAGTTTTAGATGAAAAGCCAGTTATTGTAAAAGCACATCATAACTCTATTATGACTAAACGAGCAAAAACTTCTACACATACAGAGTGGCATAGAGATAGAAGATATTGGAGTTATGATAGCGATAATTTGGTAAGTGTTTGGTTGGCTCTTCAAGATGAGAACCAAGAAAATGGTGTATTAGAGTTTATCCCCGGTAGCCATAAAATGAAGCTAAAGCCTGAACAGTTTGACGAAAAAGATTTTTTTATGCCAGATTACGAGGGGAATTTAGAGTTGATTTCTAAAAAAGTATCTTTTAATTTAGAAGCTGGTGATATAGTGCTGTTTCACTGCGAACTTTTGCACCGTGCAAATGCTAACAAAAGCGATAAAGATAAGATATCGTTTGTTTACACAGTTAAAGGGAAAAGTGTAAATGCTTTACCAAATAGTCGAAGTAGTAGTTTTGGCGAAGTTGAGCTTTAGTATCACTTTTGAAAATAAAGATATAAATTTGACTACTCTAAGGGAGAATTTAAAAAAAGATTGCTATATTCACAAATGTAAAACAGTTATACATAGTTTATTATTTTAACAAGGTATAATTGTTAATATTTTATTTAAAAAAGGATTTTTATGGCTAAGTATGTTGAATTAACAGCAGATAACTTTGAAGAGACATTAAAAGAGGGTGTAGCATTGGTTGACTTTTGGG
>CAYMUV010000072.1:3189-4970 GCA_964393855.1 uncultured Nitratifractor sp. | reverse complement strand
TATATAGTAGTAATAGAGCAATTTAAATAAAAATAGTTTTTATAAACATAAAATCTACTTATATTATATAGAATTTAAAAAATATTTTTTGTAACTTTTTTAAATATTTTATATTTTTTTAACTAATTTAAGCTTTGATAAAAGTTTAATATTATACAATATGGTATTCCCATATTAAAAAATGTGAGAAGTTAGTTTAGCGACCACTTCTCACATTATTCCCAGGGAAGGGTTTTTAAAAAATGGAGTTGTGTCTAAAGCTTATGCTAAAAGACACTATTAATTATATCATAATTAAATATAAAACAAGGAAAGGTTTAATCATGAAAAAGGTAATTTTTTCATTAGTTGCAGCTACTGCATTAAGTAGCACATTATTTGCTGGTAAAAATGTAGCACCAGCTCCAGTACCAGCACTACCAGTACCAGAGAAGCCAGCTGCACCAGCTGTTCTTCCTCCATTAGGACTATATATTGGTGGTGGTTTAACTTACGCTAAAGGTGAGTGTCAATGTGATACTGCAGTAAGATTTGCAGATGGTACAACAAGCAAAAAAAGCACTGGTAAAACTTATGGTGTTAATTTAAGAGCAGGTTTTGACTTAAATGAGTATATTGGTATTGAAGGAAGATACATCTATACTCCATGGAAAGATAAAGATAAAACTCTTAAACACTATGGTGTTTACTTAAAACCAATGTATAATGTTGTTGATAATGTAGATGTATATGGTCTTTTAGGTTATGGTAAAACTGAGTGCGAAACACTTAACGATAGCTATAAAGGTCTTGCATGGGGTCTTGGTGCTGAGTACCAATTTAATAAGAAAAAAGATGGTTTAAGCAACGGTTGGGGTGTTTATGCTGAATACTCTAGACCACTTAAAAAGAGTGGAGCTAAAAACATTAAAACTAATGTAATTAGTGGTGGTGTTGCTTATCACTTCTAATTTCTACTTATAAAATTATATACACTTAGCAAGCTGCTGAGTGTATATATATCCAAAAAATCACTACTTCATTATATTTTTAAGTTTATTTTTATTTTTTTAATGTTAATATTGTGTACACATAAAACAAAACAAGGATTAACAATGAAAAGATTAAAGGTAGCAATTGCATCTCTTGCAATTTTGACAATGACAGCAAATGCTGGTAAAAATGTTGAGCCTCCAATTTCGGAGCCAATTCCAGTTCCAGTTATTAATATTCCTTTAGGATTATATCTTGGTGGTGGATTTACTTACGCAAGTAGCAAATGTCAATGTGATAACAGCATAAAATTTTCTAACGGCTCTACAAGTAAAATAAGTAAGGGTAAAACTTATGGAGTTAATTTAAAAGCTGGTTATACTATTAATAGTTTTTTAGCTGTAGAAGCTAAATATATGTATACACCATGGGGTGATAAAGATAAAACTCTTAAACACTATGGTTTATACTTAAAACCTACATATGCTGTTAGTGATAATTTAGATATTTATGCACTATTAGGATATGGTAAAACTGAGTGTGATACACTTAAAAGTTCAATTAAAGGTTTCTCTTGGGGTGTAGGTGCAGAATATACACTTAACAAGAAAATTCAAGGTAAAAAAGATGGTCTTGGTGTTTATGTAGAGTATGTAAGACCAGTTAAAAAGACAGGTAACAAAAACATTACTGTAGATATGGTAAATGTTGGAGCAAGTTACCACTTTTAATATATGAGCCTTGCGCTCATATACTTCTTTAAAATATCTAAAATTAATCTACTTAAATTTCTAACTTAAAAATATAAA
>CAYMUV010000072.1:0-3089 GCA_964393855.1 uncultured Nitratifractor sp. | reverse complement strand
TTAAAATATATTAAAAAGAGTCTTTTTCTCTATTACATCACCAGTTTCTAAAGTTTTTATATCAACTTTATCTAAAAATAATCCAATTGAAGCCCCAGGTATAACTTTATTATCTTTAAAATATTCAATATCTATAATTTTACTTTTTATATTTACACCATTAGGTTTTTTAATTATTATACTATCTCCAACTTTTATAGTTCCACTAGAGACAACTCCTGCAACCATAACACTAACTTCTTTAATCATAAATATATCAAATACAAAGAATCTAAATCTCTTACTTTTATAATTTATTAAAACTCGAGTATATATTTTGAAATTTTTATCTGTTAAAGCTCTTTTATGCAGATATTTAATACAATTAGAAATATCTTTTCTACTCTTTGAAAAGATATTTTTACATATATTTTTACCCATATTCTATTCTACGGTAACACTCTTAGCCAAATTTCTTGGCATATCTACATCGTTTCCTAAACGAACAGAAATTTCCAATGCTAATAGTTGAGTAACTACCATCATCTCGAAAAACTCAAGCATAGGATGTGTTGCATACTTTGTTTGGATAAAATCGTCTGCTAAATCAAATCTTTCTGGAGAGATTGCTAAAATAGTTGCATCTCTAGCACTAAGCTCTTCTACATTAGATTTAATTTTATCGTAAAGTAGAGTTTTTGGCATAAGAGCAATAGTAAATAGTTCACTATCTGCTAAAGCTATTGGTCCATGTTTCATCTCTCCTGCAGGGTAGCCTTCGGCATGTAGATAACTTATCTCTTTTAATTTTAATGCCCCCTCTAATGCTAGAGGGAAGAATATATCTCTACCTATAAAAAAGAAGCCATGACCATGAAGATATCTTTTAGAGAGTCTATTTATTTTAGAGTGCAATTCATCACTAACATTTAAAACTTTTGGTAAGTGTTTCATAGCTTCAACTTCTTTTGCTATAAACTCTCTATCTACACTATTTTGCTCTTGTGCAAAATATAGTGCTAAAATCCATAAAAGTAGGGTTTGAGTAGCAAAAGCTTTAGTGCTAGCAACACCCTTTTCTACACCTGCACGAGTCAGTAAAGCAATATCACTCTCTCTGACAATTGATGAGTTATCAACATTACAAATACTCAGACTCTTAAGCCCTGCTCTTTTTGCCATTTTTAAAGCTTCTAAGGTATCTGCAGTTTCACCACTTTGAGATATTGTAATAAATAGAGTATCGTTACTTAAAAGTGGCTCTTTATATCTAAATTCGCTTGCTATTTCAACATCACATCTAATTTTAGCTACTCTTTCGAATAGATAAGCACTAGCTAAAGCACTATGATAACTCGTACCACAAGCACAAATTTTAATTGCATTTATTCCATCTAAAAACTCTTTATCAACCTCGTCTAATACTATCTCTTTATCTAAAACTCTACCCATCATAGTATCTACTACGACTGTTGATTGCTCATAAATCTCTTTTTCCATAAAGAATCTAAAGCCATCTTTTTGTGCTGAGAGTTTATCGCTATCTAGAGGTTTTGTGCTATATTTTATCTCTTTATCTTCATTAAATATTTTAACCTCTCCATTTTTAGCATAACCATAATCGCCATCTTCAAGATAATATACATCTTTTGCTTTACCAATTACAGCGGTATCTGAAGAACCAAAGTAGATATCTTCTCCATCAAAAGCTATAAGCATAGGTGAGCCACTTTTAGCAAAGTAGATTGTGTCTGGAGAATCTTTAGTAATAAGAAGCGTCGCAAAAGCGCCATCTAACTGCTTTATTGTTGCTTTAAAAGCTTCAAATGGCTCTTTTGCACCATTATCATACTCTTTTTCAAATAGATGAACTATAACCTCAGTATCAGTCTGACTTAAAAAATTAACGCCTTTAGAGATTAAAGATTTTTTTAACTCTTGATAGTTCTCAATAATTCCATTATGAACAACATATGAGCTTTCACCTAAATGTGGATGAGCATTAAGCTCTGTTGGTTTACCATGTGTCGCCCATCTTGTATGACCAATTGCAACACCTTTACTATCAGCACTAAAGTTTTTCATTTTTTCTACTAAATTCTCTAGCTTTCCTACTGCTTTAAAGCTATTTAAAGAGTTACCCTCTATAACGGCAATTCCTGCAGAATCATATCCTCTATACTCTAACTCTTTTAAGCCATCTAATAGTATCTCTTTTTTCTCTTTAGAACCAATATAACCAACAATTCCACACATACTTTTTAATCCTTATTTAAAAAATCTTTTAGAGCGTTTATTCTATTTTCTGTCTCTTCTATTCCTATAATATACATAACCTCATCAAGCCCTATACCACTCAATTCGCCTAATAGTGCAACTCTAAGAGGTTGTCCTATTTTTCCAAAACCAATCTCTTTTGTAGAGACTATCTCTTGCATTACTTCGTGATAGCCCTCTTTTGTCGATGGATTTTTAGATTTAAGTAAGGCTAAAAACTCTTCAAGTATTTCGATAGGTTCGCTACTTTTAAAAACCTTTTTAATATTTTTAGCATTATACTCTTTTGGAGCAAAAAGTACTTTTTTTATTTCATTTGCTAAATCTACTAAAGTTTTAGCTCTACCTTTTGTAGCATCTAATAAAAAGTTATTATCACCCTCTAAGTTGCAATCAAAATCTTTTAATAACTCTATTAATCTTGAATTATCGCAATTTTTAATATAGTGTGCATTTAACCATAATAGCTTATCTAAATTATAGCTAGAGGCACTCTTGTTTATATTTTTAGGGTCAAAGAGCTCTATCATCTCTTTAACAGAAAAAATCTCATCATCTCCATGGCTCCAGCCTAGTCTAACTAAAAAGTTAAGTAAAGCCTCTGGCAAAAAGCCATCTCTTTTATAATCCATAACATCAGCTGCACCATCTCTTTTGCTAAGTTTTTTACCCTGCTCATTATTAATCATAGCAACATGATAAAACTTTGGCAACTTAAACCCTAAAGCATTATATACCATTATCTGCTTTGGAGTATTATATAGATGGTCATCTCCACGAATTACATCTGTAAGCCCCATCTCATAATCATCAATAGCAACAACAAAATTATA
>CAYMUV010000071.1:0-4998 GCA_964393855.1 uncultured Nitratifractor sp. | reverse complement strand
CATTGGTCTACACTTGGATTTTTAGATAGAGAAGATATCTTAGCACTAGATACCGGCTGCCTTTGGGGAAGAGAGCTTACAGCTTATAATTTAAAGACTAAAGAGATAGAATCTGTTAGCTGCAAAGATAGCAAACAGGCAATATAAATTAGCTAGGTATATAGATTTTATCTATTAACTCTTGGTACTCTAGTTTTGGGTCTGAGTCTATTGTTAATCCGCCACCGCTGTGGTAGTATAAGGTATTGCCCTCTTTGCTTATTGCTCTAATCATTACAGCCGATTGCATACTATTACCATTAAAAACTCCAAAAATACCACAATATAGCCCTCTGTTATCTAGCTCTATAGAGTTAATTATTTCGATAGTTTTTTGTTTAGGAGTACCTGTAATTGAGCCAGCTGGGGTTAGGGTATCTAAAATTTTGCCTAAATTCTCTTGCCAATTATCTTCTAATTTGGCTTCTATTTTAGAGCTAACTTGTAAAAGCTCTTTGCTACCTGCTCTTATTTTATCGATATATCTAAAATTTACTACTTTTGTATCAGTAGCAACCATATTTAAATCGTTACGCATTAAATCTACTATCATTGTATGCTCGGCACTCTCTTTGATATCTGCTAAAATCTTCTCTTTTGCATTTGGCACAGAGGCATCTATTGTGCCTTTCATTGGGAAAGTTGCTATTTTATTATCTTTAATTGTAACAAAGCACTCTGGCGAAAAGCATACAAAAGTATCTTCTATTAACAATTTATATGGTGCTTTTGCTTGGGCAAAAATATCTGATAAGCTTAAATTTGTATCTATTTTAGATTTAAAAGTTAAATTTAGCAAATATGTATTGCCACTTTTAATATGCTCTATAACTTTATTAAAAGCTTCTAAATAAGCTTTAAAACTTATTGGATTTTTTTGCAACTTTACCTTTGTATTTAAATTTACACTAGCATTGCAATCGAAGCTATAAGCAATTTTGCCACTTAAATTTTTAATTGGCTCAACATAAATTTGCGATTTATCGTAAGATATTATAAAGAGAAATGGCTCTTTTTTTTGAGCGAGCTTGCTAATTTTTAAAAAGCCTTGCTCTCTATTTAAAAAATTAATTGCCATTGCAATCTAGTAAAAGGTGTTTTAAAATTGCCATTCTAACAAATACACCATTTGTAACTTGTTG
Organism: uncultured Nitratifractor sp.; assembly: GCA_964393855.1. GTDB lineage: Bacteria > Campylobacterota > Campylobacteria > Campylobacterales > Sulfurovaceae > JAADEQ01. Next base: position 3,817 of record CAYMUV010000071.1, on the reverse strand, counting down.
TAACACTAATGCATTTGGGCTCTCTAAAACTTCGTCGCTAATATCTATATTTCTCATTACCGGACCTGGGTGCATTATTGTTAAATTTCGCCCCTTTAGCATATCGCTTGTTATGCAGTAGTGTTTTGCATACTCTGAATAATCATCGAATATAGGTTTTTTATGGCGCTCTAGTTGGGCTCTTAGGCTGATTATTATATCTGTGCTATCTAAGATATCTTCTAGTTTATCTGTCTGTTTTAAATCGCTTTGTGGCATAAACTCTTTAGGGGCAACTAAAGTTATATCCAAACCAATTTTGTTAAATAATCTTATAGATGAACTTGCAACTCTAGAGTTTACAATATCTCCAACTATTGCTATTTTTTTACCCTCTATATCGTCATTAAAATGCTCTTTTATGGTAAACAAATCTAGCAAAGATTGTGTTGGGTGTGCATAGTTACCTGTACCTGCATTAATTATTGGTGTAAGCTGCATATTTGCTAAAATTTGTGCTGTTTCGTTTTGAGAGTGGCGAACTATTACTCCATCTGGTTGCATAGCTGCAAGGTTTGCAAAAGTATCTTGTAAACTTTCGCCTTTTTTTGTAGATGATTTGCCTGGGTCTAAGTGAACAACAGAAGCACCAAGGCGTTTTGCAGCTACCTCAAAAGAGCTTCGTGTTCTAGTAGAAGCTTCGAAAAATAGGGTAATTAATAGCTTATTATCTAGTAGTTTTGGGGGCATTTTCTTTTTAAAGCTTTTGGCATCGCTTAAAATTTTATCAATTTCATCTAAGCTAAAGTTATCTACATCTACAAGGTGTCTCATTTTGTAACCTCTTTTTAAATAGATATTATAGTCTAATTTATTAAAATTTTTCTCCCTTTTTACCTTTAAAACTTCACTTTTTTTGTATAATTATAGTATATAATAATATATAGTTAATTTTACAGGAGAAAATTTGCCAAATATTAAAGAAGATATAGAGATTTCATTAGAGCTAGATGAGCCACAAATGTATAAAGTTTTATTACATAACGATGACTACACACCTATGGATTTTGTAATAGATATTTTATTAAAAGTATTTCATAAAAATTTAGATGATGCTAGCGATATTATGTGGCAAGTACACGAAAAAGGTAAAGCTGTTTGTGGAGTTTATGTTTTAGAGATTGCACAAACTAAGGTACACCAAGTTAAAAGCTTGGCTAAATCTAATGGTTTTCCTCTTTTAGCAACTTACGAAAAGGAGTAACTATGATAAATGAAAAATTGAATAAAGTATTTGCAGTAGGTGTTTCGCTTGCTAGAGAAAAAAGACACGAATATTTAACACTAGAGCATATTTTGTTTGCAATAATCAATTCTGATGAGGGATATAAAATGCTTACAGCACTAGGTGCTAATATAGATGTAATGTCTGATAGATTGGTATCTTATATGAAAAAGCATGTACCTGTAATAGAAGAGGGCGATATTGACCCAATGGAGACAATGCCACTATCTCAGGCAATTAGTGAGATGATGATACATGTAAACTCTTCTGGCAAAAAAGAGGCAACAATAGGCGATATGATGGCTTCTATAATGCTACAAGAGGGTAGTTATGCAAAAGCTTTGTTAGAGCAGATGGGTATAGATAGATTAGATTTGTTGGAGTATATATCTCATGGTACAGAGCCTTTAGAGGGCGAAAGTGATTCTAAACTAACAGATAAAGAGCAGTTAGAGAGCGAATATCCAAACCTAGATAGCTTTACAATAGAGCTTACTGATTTGGCTAAAAAGGGTAAAATAGACCAAGTAATTGGCAGAAGCAACGAGATAGATAGAGTTATGCAGATACTATCTCGCCGTAAAAAGAATAATCCGCTTCTTGTTGGAGAGCCAGGTGTTGGTAAAACTGCAATAGTAGAGGGCTTTGCTTTAAAAATATCAGAGGGAAATGTGCCAGAATCACTAAAGAGTTCTAAAGTTTTTGCTTTAGATATGGGCTCTTTAATTGCAGGTACAAAATATAGAGGCGATTTTGAAAAGAGGCTAAAAGGTGTTATTAAAGAGATTACTTTAATAGATAATGCAATCTTGTTTATAGACGAAATTCATACAATAGTTGGTGCTGGTAGTACAAGTGGTGGCAGTATGGATGCTAGTAATTTACTAAAACCAGCTTTAGCAAGAGGCGATTTAAAGTGTATAGGTGCGACTACTCATCAAGAGTTTCGTAACTTTTTTGATAAAGATAAAGCACTATCACGCCGTTTTGGAAAGGTAGAGGTAAATGAACCAAGCGTAGAAGATACACTTAAAATTTTACAAGGTCTTCAGAATAAATACGAAGAGTTCCATAATATAAAATTTAGCCAAAAAGCTTTGCAAAGTGCGATAGATTTAAGTGTAAAATATATACACGATAGATTTTTACCAGATAAGGCGATAGATATTATAGATGATGCAGGTGCTCATTTTATGTTAAGAGGTAAAAGTGGTGCTACAATAGAAGAGAGTGATATTGCAGATATTGTATCTAAAATGCTCAAATTACCACCTGCAACAATTAAGCAAGATGATAGTAAAAAATTAAAGAATCTGCCTAAAAATTTATCGAAAGTTATTATTGACCAAGATGAAGCAATAGAGCAGTTAGTTAGTGCAATAAATCGCTCTTATGCAGGATTAAATGAGCCAAATAAACCAATAGGAAGCTTCTTGTTTATAGGACCAACAGGCGTTGGAAAGACAGCCTTATCTCGTGCTTTAGCTCAAGAGTTGGGTGTGCATTTTGAGCGCTTAGATATGAGTGAATATATGGAGAAACACGCAGTTAGTCGCCTTATTGGTGCGCCTCCTGGTTATGTTGGGTATGAGCAAGGTGGTTTATTAACAGAGATGATTAAAAAGAATCCACACACTGTTTTACTGCTTGATGAGGTAGAAAAAGCACATCCAGATATTATGAATATTCTATTGCAAATTATGGATGGAGCAAAGCTTACAGATAATAATGGCGAAGTGAGTGATTTTAAACATGTAATACTTATTATGACATCTAACCTTGGAACTAAAGAGGCAAATGTTATGGGCTTTAATAAAGACGAAGGCTCTAAAAGCGATAGAGCAGTTAAGAGTTTCTTTAGTAGTGAGTTTAGAAATAGATTAAGTGCAATAGTAGAGTTTAAGAAGTTGTCACTAGATAGCTTAACTAAAATTGTTAAATTAGAAGTTGCAAAATTAAATAGACTTTTAGAGCCAAAAAATGTTAAGGTAAAATTGACTCAAAGTGCTATAAAAGAGGTTGCACTAAGGGCTTCTAAAGAGTTTGGTGCAAGAGATATTGCAAGAGTAATAGATAAAGAGATTAAAGAGAAGTTAAGTAGCGAAATTCTATTTGGTAATTTAAAAAATGGTGGCGAAGTTAGCGTTAGCTTTAAAGATGAGTTTATTTTTGATTATAAGGATAAGTAGTGTCATCTATATTTGACGAAGATTGCTTTATTCCACCATTAAGTAAATATAGTTACACTTTTCCTAATCCAAGAGAAGCAAGCGACGAAGGTTTACTAGCCTATGGTGGCGATTTAGAGCCAAATAGATTATTAACAGCATATAGAAATGGAATATTCCCTTGGTTTAACGAAGATGACCCTATTCTTTGGTGGTCGCCCAATCCAAGGTTAATTTTATACCCCGAAGATTTCAAAGTAAATAAGTCTTTTCGTAAAATTTTAAAAAATAAGCAATATTTAGTAAAATTTGATACCAATTTTGAGCAAGTTATACAATTTTGTGCTAAAATTAGAGAGTACAAAGAGGGAACTTGGCTTATAAA
>CAYMUV010000070.1:0-5018 GCA_964393855.1 uncultured Nitratifractor sp. | reverse complement strand
GACCCAATAGGCGACCCAGCACAAATACCACTATACTTTTTAATAAAAAAAGCAAAAGAGCAAGGTGTTAAAGTACTATTAAGTGGCGATGGAAGCGATGAGCTATTTTTGGGTTATAGAACCTATAAAGAGTATTTTATGATGGAGCAAGTAAAAGAACTGCCATATGCAAATTGGCTAAAGAACCATCTTCGCTCTAGTTTTTCTTTAAATAAAGAGTGGGAGTGGTATAAAAGGGCACTAAATAAAGAGGTAGTTTTTAGAAGTAGTGCCGAGATATACACAGATAGGCAGTTAAATAAACTTTTAAGATTACAAGCAAAAGATGGTAAAAATTTTGAGCCTTTAAAAAAATATTGGCAAGAGTTTGAAAAGAGTGGTAGAGATATTATAGATTGGTACACATATTGCGACTTAAAAGTACAATTAGCCGAATTCTTTTTAACAAAAATAGATAGGGTAAGCATGGCAAACTCTGTTGAGGTAAGAAGCCCATTTTTAGATAAAAATATAGTAAACTTTGCATTTAGCTTAGAGCCAAAACTAAAATACACCCCAACAAATGTAAAACAGATAGTAAAAAATATTGCACAAAACTATCTGCCACAAAGTGTAGTAAACCGTAAGAAAAAAGGATTAAACTACCCATTTATAGAGTGGATACTAGAAGAGAACGGCTTAGAGACAATATATAAAGCTAATAAAAAGTACAGACTATTTAAAGAAGAGCACTTAAACTACCTAAGCTCCAAAGCCAAACAAGGCAAGTTCAAACAACACCTCTTCCCTCTATATATACTATCAAGGTGGCTTTTGAGGTAATTTTGAATTTTGAATTTTTTGTGCGTCTAAAATCTAAAGCCTATTTTTTCTTACTAGTTTTAAAAACTTTTTTAGAGATTTTTTCTCTTTGTATCCTATTTTATAGCTTATAAAATTTAAGTACCAAATTAACTCTTTTGTGCTTAAGCCTTTTTTATTTGCCTCTTTTTTTAGGTAGTATTGTGGAATTTTTTCTTTATGGGGGTTAAAGTTGTTTGCCAATTTTTTTATTTTTTTAGAGTGCTTGTTATAGCATAGCCTTGCGAAGACAAAAGGGAGTTTATATCTGTTTTGCCACTCTTTTGCTAAATCGGTAAACTCCATATTTGGATTTTTTAGATATAGCTTTAGAGCTTTATCTCCTATTACGACTTTACCTTTTTTGTTTAATATTATAGATAGAGCGTTAGAGGTATCTGATTCTGCATCGAACATTTGTTCATTTGGTAGTACAAAAACGCTATATACTGCACTTTTGGCAATTATGCCTAAATTAGTACATCTGCACCCTTTAGATTTAATGCTAGATATAAAGGCTGCATCTATCTTTTTTGTTTTAAATTTAATATTAATAGAACTTGGAGTATCTTTTTTATAATTTATAATCTGTTTTGTTTGAGAATTTTGGATAACCCTTTTTAGATATATCTGAAAGGGTAAAAGATTTAAGTAAGATATAGAACCAAATTTCACTAAATTCCTTTTTGAGCTAATTTTATCATTAACAAAGATTTAAACTCCTTAAATTATTGTAAAGAGTAAGCATAGATATTTTAATATTATTTAATTTAAAGAACACTTTTGCTTTTAAATAATATTCAAATTTTAGATAAAATATAGATAGTTTTATCATTTTGTAAAATCAAATTAAAAAAATGCCCAATTTTTTATAAGATAAAACCGATTTAAGCTCAAAATTAATTCAAAAAGTAACAAAAAAAATGACAATTTGACATATTTTTTATTTATATTAAAAAATAGTAAGCTTTGTTTAAGAATTAGTAAAGAATTAACTAATATAATTAACACATCAGAAAAAAAGTTTTATAAAAAAAGTGATGTAAATTATGGTAAAAGTAGATTTTTTAGGTCCAATTGGTGTAGATAGCATAGAGTTAGATATTACTACTCTTAAAGAGCTATCTGAATATATGCTAAGTGATGATAGATTAAAAGAGTGGGTAGAGAACTCAGCGGTTGCTGTTAATGACACTCTTATATCTGATAAAGAGTATATATTTAAAAGTGGAGATAGAGTATCTATTTTACCACCGGTTTGTGGAGGCTAAGAGTGGAGATTTATCAAGGTTCTCTTAATGTAGAAGAGATTACAAACAGATGGTATAAAGATGTATCTACTTTAAATAATGGTGCATTAATAACATTTGTTGGAATAATAAGAGCCGAAGATAATATTGAAGCACTTAGTTTTGATATTTATGAGCCAATTCTTAAGAGTTGGTTTGAAAATTGGCAACTAAAAGCAAAAAAGAGAGGAGCAGTAGTAATGATGGCACATGCAACTGGTGATGTAAAAGTTGGTCAAAGCTCATATGTTTCTGCTGTATCTTCTCCTAAAAGAAGAGTTGCTTTAGAGTTAATCGATGAATTTGTAGAAGATTTTAAAGCAAATGCTCCAATTTGGAAATATGATGTAATAGGTGGCAAAAGGGTATATGCAAAAGATAGAAGTACACCTATGAGCGAAGCTGGAATTTTAGCAGGAGTTAACAATGGGTAAATTTATTAGCTTTGACGAGTCTATGAATATTGTTAACTCTACTTATATAGAACCAACACAGATAGTAGAAGTGCCTTTAATGCAAGCTCAAGGAATGCATTTAGGCGAAGATATTATAGCAAGTAGCAACTCTCCAGAGTATCCAACATCTGCAATGGATGGGTATGCTATACGATTTGAAGACCAAGCTCTAGGCGAGTTAAAAATAGATGCAATAAATCCAGCAGGTGCAGATAGTGTTCCTGAATTAATTTTTGGAAAAGCTATAAAAACATTTACTGGTTCTCTTATGCCAAAAGGTAGCGATACGCTAATTCCTATAGAAAATGTAGAGCTTGTTGGTAATACAATAAAAATAAAACAAGAGGTAAGTTTAGGTTTTAGCGTAAGAGAGGTTGGCGAAAACTTTAAAGAGGGCGAAATTTTAATTAAAAAGGGTACAAAAATTGGTTTTGCTGAGATTGCAGTTTTGGCATCTTTAAATTATGTAAAAGTTAAGGTGCACAAAAGAGCTAAAGTAGCTATTATTGCTACAGGTAGCGAACTTTTAGAGTTGGGGCAAGAGCAAACTAAGCAGAGCCAAATAAGAAGTTCTAATAACTATACATTAGAAGCTATTGCAAAAGAGCATGGTGCGCAAGCTAACAATTTAGGCTGTGTTGGTGATAACATAGAGGAGTTAAAGCGAATATTTAAAGAGGCATTAGCTAGCTCAGATATTGTTGTTAGTACAGGTGGTGTTAGTGTTGGAGATTTTGATTTTGTTAAAGATATTGTAAGAGATGAGCTTGGTGCAGAGGTACTATTTAAAGGAGTTGTTATAAAACCTGGTCAGCATATTATGGTAGCAAAAGCTGAAAATAAGATGATTATAGCACTGCCAGGTTTTGCTTATTCTTCGACAGTTACTGCACTTTTATATCTGTTGCCATTTTTATATAAATATCATGGCTCAGTTTACAAGATGCCAATTATAAGAGGAATTTTAGATGAAAAATATAAGAAAAAAAGTAAAAAAAAGGAGTTTGCACCATGCAATCTTAAATTAGAAAATGGAGAAGTACATGTTAACTTTAAAGGTAAAAAAGATGGAACTAGTGCCATTATGACTAATATGTTAGGTAGCGATGCCTTATGTGTAAGTGAATGTGATGGTACAAATTTAGAACAAGGCGATAGCATAGAGCTATTTTTATATAATCTTAATTTAACTTAAAACTAGGGAAGGGAAGAGTTATGAACGCATTTAATGAAATTATAGAAAAGATAAAAGATGTTATCTCAAACGAGAGTGATAGCGGTAAAGTATTCGATAAAGATGTAGCAGCAGAGCTTGGTATCTCACAAGCAACTTTTGCAACTATGAAAAAAAGAGGCGCAGTACCGTATAAAGAGCTTATGGAGTTTTGTGCAAGAAGAAAACTTAGTATAAATTGGCTCTTTTTTGACCAATCTGCTGGAATGCTTGTAGAAGAGACAGAGAAGTTCTTTAGAGTTAAATACTTTAGTAGTGTTAGAGCAAGTGCAGGTGGTGGTGCAGAAGGTTTTGGAGAAGATTACGAAACAGTTACTATAGATAAGAAACTAATTAGTAGTTTCTTCCCAAATATGAGTGCTGATGAAATTTCTACAAAAAATATAGAGGCTATCCATGTAGATGGAGAATCAATGGAGCCAACTTTACAAAATGGCTCTATAGTTTTTGTAGATAGAGATAAAAATGAAATCTCAAGAGATGGAATATTTATTGTATCTACCCCTGGAGGACTATTTATAAAAAGGTTAAATAGAAAAGTAGATGGAGCAATAGAGCTTATTTCTGATAATAAACTATACTCACCGGAAGTATTAGCACCAGATGAAGTTAAAATACTTGGTAAAGTTGTAGGTGGTGTAGAGAGACTTTAGTCTCTTACAGATACCATTTATAAGAGACTAACTACTTAAAATACTTTTTTAATAAAATATTAATCTAGATTCCTTTTAAAACTAAAATAAAAATATAAAAGCTTATTTCAAATTTTTAATTGTATTGAGTCTTAAAAAGTATAATAAATATAAACAATTCAAAACTTAAAAGTTACTATTACCTATATTAAAGCTAATTTATTAAATTAAACTTTAAACATCTTGTAGATTCTCGAAATTTTACTGTTTGCTTTATGTCTTGAGCTTTTTGTAGTTAATAAAATATAAAAATTCATTTTTTTTATAAAAGATGTATAGTTTAATAATAATTTAAGCTTTAAGTGAATATAATTGCACCCACTTTTAAAGAAGTGTATTGAGCGCTGGTGTAGCTCAGTTGGCTAGAGCAGCTGATTTGTAATCAGCAGGTCGCGGGTTCGAGTCCCATCACCAGCTCCATAATTTTTCAGTGTTTGACCAGTAACAAAACGAGGTGAGTTACTCAAGTGGCCAACGAGGGCAGACTGTAAATCTGCTGGCTTTCGCC
>CAYMUV010000069.1:0-5068 GCA_964393855.1 uncultured Nitratifractor sp. | reverse complement strand
AGTAGAGGTAAAAACACAAATTGCAACTATAGAGGGTGAAATTTCAGGAACTATTATAGCTTCTGAAATTGTAGATTTAAAAAGTAGTGCAACAGTAGATGGCGATATCTATACCGATGATATCCAAAGAACAAAAGGTGCAACCTTACTTGGCTCAATAAATCGATATAATGAATATATTGAATTAGAAGCAAGCAATAGTTAGTAAATTTATAAAACCTTAATTACTATAATTTTAGGTTAAATATTTCTATTTAAAAAATATATAATCTTAAAAGTATATAATGTTGTTAGGAGTAAATATACAAAAGGAGAGAAAATGGGATTTTTTAGTAGCAAAAGTAGTAAGCAAGAGCCACAACCAGTTGTTAGTAGTAACACAGTAGATACTAAGCCACAACCAGAAATTAGTAGAGACAATATTAAAACCCCTACTGTAAATATATCTGTTATTAAAGATAGCTTTAAAGTAAAAGCAGAAATTGAAGGTAAAGGCTCTTTTGTAATAGGTGGAGAGTTCGATGGAAACCTAACAATAGATGACACTCTATTTATTGAAAAGGGGGCAAAATTTACAGGAACTGTACATGCAAAAAATGTAAAAATTGCTGGTGAATTTAATGGAACAATCTACTCTACTGCGACAGAGGTAACTGAAGGTGGTAAATTTAGTGGAAACATAAATGCCAATAAGACATTCTTAGGCGGAGAGATAGATGGTATAGTGAAATCTATCGACAGTATAGAGATAACAAATAGCGGAAAAGTTAATACTTCAGAGTGTAAAAGTAAACAGATAAAAATAGAGGGCTCTTTAAAAGGTAAAGTAGTTGCTAGTGAACTTTTAGAGGTAACTAGTGGTGGCTCTGTAGAAGGAGAGATTATTACAAAAGGTATTAGAACTGAGCAAGGTGGTACAATTATAGGTAATATTCAAACTTACGATAGTTCAATTCATGCAGATAGTGGCTTTGAAAGAGATGAACCAAAAATAGAAAAAGACCCTAGCTCTTTAATTAATATTAAGCCAGATGATATTCAAAAGTATGCAAAAAAAGAGGAAGATAAAGGAATAAAAAGAATTCCAGCAGATAAAAAATAGTTTTTTAATCTTTTTATGATATAAAGTCTCCAAAAAATATTTTGGAGATTTTATGTCGATTAATGTTGCTATTATTGGTGGTGGAGTAGCTGGAGTTACTGCTGCTTTGACACTTGCTAATTTAGGTTTAAATGTAACTATTTTCGAAGCTAATAATAGGCTTATTAGTGGACCTCCCTTTTGTCATCTGCATGCAGGTGGTAACTTATATCGAGAAATTTCAGATAGACAGTGCTTAACACTTTTAGAGCAATCTATAGATTTTGCAAAACTATACCCCTTTGCAATAGATAAACGCCCTACAATCTTTGCAACACCAATTTATGATAAACAAGAACCAACCGATATAGTCAATAGACTAGAGCTACTAAAAAGTAGATACCAAGAGTTAATTAACAAAGATATATCAAATAAACAATTATCAGATGCAAATAACTACTACGAGCTATTTACAAAAGAGCAACTAGAAGAGATAGCAAAAAAAGAGATAGTAAAAGAGCCAAAAGAGAATATAGAGTGGCTAATACCATTTGCTAAAAATTTAGATTTTTCTAAAATTAAATTTCCTGTAATTGTAGTGCAAGAGTATGGGATTAACCTCTTTAGAGTAGCAGCTAGTGCTGCTTTAGCGCTAGAGAGTTTAGATAATGTAAACCTTTATAGAGATACAAAAGTTACTGATGTTAAGTATAGAGATGGCAGTTATGAAATATCTTTTGTGGGTAAAGAGAGTGGCAGCATAGAAGCAGACTATTTAATAAATGCAGCCGGTTTTAAAACAGGCATAATAGATGATATGTTAAATATTAAAGAGCAGAGATTAGTAGAGTTTAAAGCAGCTTACACTACAAAATGGAAAGATAGATGCGATAAGTGGCCAGAGGTTGTATTTCATGGCGAAAGAGGAACATCTAAAGGAATGGGGCAGTTTACTCCATACTGCTCTGGTATAGTTCAACTCCATGCCATGACACCAGATGTTACACTATTTAAAGATGGTTTAGTATCTACAAACTCTGAATCTAGCTATCCAAAATTAAATAGTAAATTTTTAGATATAATAGATAGTGGCTGGAGCAAAGATTTAAGAGATAAAAGAGCCAAAAAAGCAGTAGAGTATCTGTCGAACTTTTTTCCTAAATTTGCAGATGCTACTTTTGAATTTAAGCCACTATTTGGAGCTCAGCAAATTCCTGGAGACGACCCTACTCTAAGGGTAGCAGAGGTCTCTTTTGCAAAGCCAAAATATGCAAGATGCGAAATTGTTAAAGTCTCATCAGTAAATGATATGGCAAAAGCTATTGTAGAAGATATTGCTAAAGAGTTTAACTTAGAGTTTAAAGAGGATATTTTTAACATAGAGGCTTTAAAAAATTTAAGCGATAGCCAAATAGATGCAAGGGCAAAAAAAATAGCAAAAATTGCAGAGTATCCAGAAGAGATGGCAAAAAGGTGCAATAGATTATGAGTATAGAAGATAAATTAAAGTGGGATAAAAAATATAGCCAAAAAGAGGAGCTATTAAAGCTTAGAGAAGCAAGTTTGTTTGTTAAAAAATACTCTAGCGTAGTAGATGGCTTAGATGTACTAGATTTAGCTTGTGGAGTTGGAAAAAACAGTATATACCTAGCCAACAGAGGCTTTAGAGTAGATGCAGTAGATATATCTAAAAAAGCATTAGATAAGTTAAAAAGTTATGCAACTGCAGAGATAAACACAATAGAAGCAGATTTAGATAACTATACCCCCTCAAAGAGTTATGATATTATTATAATGAGCAATTTTTTAGATAGAGAGTTAATAAAAAGAACAAAAAAATATCTAAAAGTGGGTGGATTATATATTATAGAGACATATATAGAGGATAAAAATAATGAAAAAAAAGACTCTAACCCAAACTTTTTACTAAAAAAAGATGAACTACCAAAAATATTTAAAGATGGATTTAAAGTACTAGAGTATAAAACATTTTGGAACGAACCATACGAAATATACAAAATGAAAAAAGCAACAATTGCAGCTGTTAAAATATAAATTTTAAATTCTGAATGAAAAATTTAATCATAATAATTCAAAATTCAAAATTAAACATTCAAAATTAAAATAGTTATTACACACATCTTTTGTTATAATTGTTGTATGAAAAAGATACTACTATTAGAAGATGACTTAATACTTCAAGAGATTATCGAAGAGTATTTAGTTGAAAATGGTTACACTGTTGATAGTTTTTTTAATGGCGAAGAGGCGTTAGATAAGATTTTAAGTAGCAGCTACGATATGCTTTTGCTAGATGTAAATGTACCAGAGATTAATGGTTTTGAGATTGTAGAGTATATTAAAAAAGAGTTAAAAAAGACAACACCTGTAATATTTATAACCTCACTAACCGAAGCAAAAAATTTAGAAAAAGCATTTGATATAGGGGCTAACGACTATCTTAAAAAGCCATTTGATTTAGATGAATTAAAAATAAGAATAGAGCACCACTTAAGTAAGTTTGTAAAATCTGATAGTGTAGAGATAGGCGATATAATCTTTTCTCCTAAAAAACAGATACTTATAGTAGATGGCAAAGAGGTAAAATTAAAGAGTAAAGAGTCGCTGATTTTACAGTTTTTACTCGAGCAAAATGGAGATATTGTAAGTGTAGATGATATTATTTTTAATATTTGGGGCGAAAACGATATACCAACTTATGCAACAATCAGAACATATATAAAAAATCTACGCAAGGCATTAGGAAGTGATATTATAGAGAATGTAAAAGGAGATGGCTATCGAATTAAGCAGTTATGAAAAGCGCTCTTTATATAGCTTTTTATCTATATATTTAGGCTCTGTATTTATACTTTTGGTAATAATTGGTTGGCTATTTTATAATAATAATGCACTTGCACTAAAAAACTCTTTGAAGTTTGAGATGCTTTATGAGTCTAGAAAAATAGAGTCTAAATTAGCAAATATAATGATGACAAGCGCAATAGTTGACCCAATAGAGATTTTAAAGTCGGTTAAAAGTAAGCGATTTAAAATAGGCTTTTTTGACGAAAACTACAACGCAATATATAGTGAACTTAGCAACAAACCAAGCTTTAAAGGTAGTTTTATTGTTGGAGATAAAAGCTGCTTTAGTATGATAAACCCACCATTTTTTGAATTTTTGCATGTAAAATATCTGGTTTTACAAGAGACAGAGTTAAGAGATAAACTATTAGAACTTAAGATAAAAATAGGAATCTACTTAGCACTAGCTTTTTTATTTATGGCATTTATTGGATACTTTTTATCTAAGCTATTTATGCAGCCAATTCGAGATAAAATTAACGATTTAGATAGATTTATAGAAGATACTACACACGAGCTAAATACCCCTATTAGTGCAATTTTAATGACAATAGAGCAGTTAAAAGATGTAGAAGATAAAAAATTAACCCGCCTAAAAGCAAGTGCTAAAAGACTTAGCAGTATGTACAATTCGCTATCGTTTGGTTTAGATAATAGCACTTTAACAAAATCTAAAGAGAGCCTTGATATTGCAGAAGTAGCAAAAAAACAGATAGGCGAATTTGAACCAATAGCAAAATCAGCAAAAATAGAGATTGTTAGCAATTTAGAGAGCTGTAGAGTAAAATTAAATAAAGAGCTTCTTAAGAGATTAATAGATAATATCTTATCAAATGCTATAAAATATAGTAACCCTGGCTCTAAAGTAGAGTTAGAGCTAAAAGATTGCCAACTTATAATAAGAGATTATGGAATAGGCATAGAGCAAGATAAACTCCAAGAGGTACTAAAAAGATATAAACGGGCAAATAAAGAGCGAGGAGGCTTTGGAATAGGCTTAAGTATAGTTGCTCAAATTTGTAAAGATAATAAAATTGGTCTAAAGATAGAGTCGAAAAAATCTAAAGGAACAACAGTAAAATTAGATTTTACTATGATTTAATAGTAACTCTTAGCAAA
>CAYMUV010000068.1:0-5091 GCA_964393855.1 uncultured Nitratifractor sp. | reverse complement strand
GATATAAAAAGTTAAGCACCTTAATTCGTGAAATTGGGCTTTTTGATATAGCTTACGATGAGGTTAGCAAGATAATGAGCATAAGAGACAAGGCGTCGAAACATAATATTTAAAAGTAATTTTTGTGCTAAAATTTATATAAAATATCGTTAAAGTTTAAAACTTTTTCGCCTTTAATTGTTACGCCCTCTTTTTCTAAGAGTTCGATTTTTCTTTTTACACCAAGTGGGTGTGTATAGTTGCCAATTTTGCCACTACTTAGTACAACTCTGTGGCATGGAGTTTTGGGAGCATTGGGGTTTTTGCCAACAGCAGAGGCAACAGCTCTAATTGCCCTACTCTTTATTGCATTTGCCAATAGTGCATATGTAGTAACTCTACCTTTTGGTATTTCGTTTAATTTTTGCCATACCTCTTTTTGTAGCTTAGTTGCCATTAAGAAGCCCCATTTTAATTTTTTTTATTATCTCTTTTTTTATTTTTTTAGTTTTACATATAGAGCGTAGTTTTTTATCTTCTAACTTTTCTAAGCAACTATTAAATCTGTATACCTTTTTAATTACTTTATACTCTTTTTCTATTGTAAAGTCCTCTTTAAAATATAGGTGCAAAGTTTTTAACTCTTTTAATTTTTTGTATTGCATTTCTAAAGGTGCTTTTGCAATAGTTTTTTTAATCGATTTTTTTGCTTTAGATAATAATTTCTCTTTTATATAATAAAATGGCTTATCTATTTTGTTAAATTTAATATTTTTTAGACTATTTTTAAGAGCTTTAATCTCTTTGTTTATATCTTTAGCTATTAAATTAGCTCTTAGTTTCTTCTCTTTTGTTGCAATATCTATTAACTCTTTTAATATTTTAGTTGATGTTTTTATCTTTTTTTTCTCTTTATTTTTTAAAAGTGTTTTAAATTGCAAATGTGTTTGTATAGTAGTTTCGAATATAAGCAAAATATTATTTATATTAAATAATATGCTTGAAAAATTGGCAGTTTTAATATATTTTTTATGGTATTTTATTAGAGTTTTTATTCTATCTAGTGCCCTATTTGCTTTTATTAAATAGTCTATTTCGTTTTTTGCTTTAAACTCTTTGTAGTTATATTTAAAAGAGATTAATAACTCTTTAATAGAGTTATTTAAAGCGTATCTACTATTTTCGTATTCAGATATATATAAAGATAAAGAGGCGTTAGGATTTTGAGTTTTTTTACTATCTTTTAAAGATAAATAAGAGTCTTTTCTTAGTGGAATTTGCATAGATTTTGATAGTGCACCATTACTGTATATGCTCTCTTGCGTAATATCTTTAATAATAAAATCTTTTAAAAATTTAGGGGGTTTGTAATTTTTGGCATCTTCTATATTTTTAAACTCTATCTCTAAGATTGCTAAGCCTTTTAGTTTGCCACTAAAAATATCTAATTCGTATAGCATACCATCTATTAAAAATTTGTATCTTCTCTTTTTTATTACACCGCCACAATTCTCTTTTTTAGCTATTTTGTACTCTTTTTTGCTTACTCTTTCTTCTTTTTCTTCTCTTACTAATCCACTACCTTTTTTTTGATTTTTTATATAGATATTGTCTTCTTTACGATAGCGTAGAGTCTCTTGAATGTTGGCAACAAGATAGAATTGCTCTAATTTGGCAATTGTATAGTGAATAGAGTTTTTCTTTAGATTATTAATTAAGTTAGTTTTACAAAGAAAACGCTTTTCTATCTCTAAATGTGCCACTAAAGCCCTTTATGGATTAATTTAATTTAATTATAATATAATCTTGAAAATAAAAGATAAAATATGAAAAATTTTGATAAATTTTTTACAATTTGGAGATAAGTTGGCAAAGAAAAAGATAAAATATTTTAAGACCCCAATAATTGCGGGTAAATATAAAGGCAAGCAGATAGAGATACCAGCTATTAGCACTACAAGAAGCTCTAAATCTATATTAAGAGAGTCGCTTTTTAACTCTATTGCTCTAGATGTTGTAGGTTGTAATTTTGTTGAGCTTTTTGCAGGTAGTGGCTCTATTGGTTTAGAAGCACTTAGCCGAAGCAGCAAAAGAGCATACTTTTTAGAGAAAAACTCGACAGCGCTTAGGCTCTTAAAAGATAATGTCTCAAACATTGCTCCAAATGATAGTACAATATTAGCAGGCGATGCTTTTGAGCTATTTGATGGGCTTTACAGTAGATTAAAGGATAGTCAAGAGTGTACATTTTTCTATTTTGACCCACCTTTTAGCATAAGAGAAGGTATGGAGGATATTTACGATAAATGTATAGATTTAATTTCTAAAATTAAAGACCCATTTGCAAAGATGGTTATAGTAGAGCATATGACAGAAGTTAAGTTGCCAGATGTTATAGGCGATTTGGAGCTTTTTAAATATAAAAAGTTTGGTAAAAGCTCTTTAAGTTATTATGAGTTAAAAGGTTAAAATGTATAGAGCTAAGTTGCCAAAGATATCTATTGCAATATTGTTAATAGTTGTTTTTATATCTATTTTTGGCTCTTTTATATATGGCGTTTCGCCTTACGAATTTAATAAAAACGCAATTTTACAAGCACCATCTTTAAACCATTTAATGGGTACAGATAGGCTTGGTAGAGATATCTTAGCAAGAGTAATTAAAGGCTCGCAAGCATCTTTAATTATTGGTGTTGGCTCGGCTTTAGTTGCATCTTTAATTGGGCTTTTTTATGGTGTGATTGCTGGTTATTTTAAGGGGCTTTGGGATAAGAGTTTTGTATTTGTTGTAGATATTTTTTTAACTTTTCCTACTTTCTTTTTGCTATTAACTTTAGTTAGTTATATAGAGGCATCATCTTTGATTTTAATTATTGTAATAGCAATTACAGGTTGGATGGGAACTGCTAGGCTTATTCGTTCGCAAAGTTATAAAATAGCTTCTATGCCATATATTAAGGTATTAAAAATTGCTAAAATTCCTACATACAAAATTGTTTTAAAGTACTTTTTACCACTACTTGGACCGATATTTTTTATTAGTTTCTCTTTTGGTGTAAGTGGTGCAATTTTAGCAGAGAGTGGCTTAAGTTATTTGGGGCTTGGTATAACACCTCCTAATATGAGTTGGGGTTCAATTTTAAGTAGTGGTAAAAGCGTAATGGAGATTGCTTGGTGGGTTAGTTTTTTCCCTGGATTAATGATTTTTTTAGTAACTTTTAGTTTAATACAAGTATCAGACTATCTACAAGAGTATTTTAATCAAAAAGAGATAATTGGACAATAAACACCCTACACTACTCTTTTAAGCCCATATCTTAGTAGTTTTAGATAAACTTTCGCAAAAAAATTAGGGTTTTAAATGTTTAATATTAAAAATTACAAAACAGATAATATTAAAAATGATGTTTTATCTGGAATGGTTGTTGCTGTTGCTCTTGTACCAGAGGCTATTGCTTTTTCGTTTATTGTGGGTGTTAATCCTATTGTTGGTTTATATACAGCTTTTATTTTGGGTTTAATTACATCTATTTTAGGTGGTAAACCCGGTATGATTAGTGGTGCAACTGGTTCGGTTGCAGTTGTATTAGTTGGGCTTGCTTTAGAGTCTGCACACTATTTAAAGAGCCAAGGTTTAAGTGGCGATGATTTAGCAATTGGTGTATTAAGCTATATTGCACTCTCGGCAATTTTAGCTGGTATTATACAGATGATTTTTGGTCTTTTAAAGTTGGGTAAATTTATTCGTTTAGTGCCTTTACCAGCTATTTATGGTTTTGTTAATGGTTTAGCAATTGTTATTGCAATGGCACAATTTAAGTTTTTTGTAGGCGAGAGTTGGCAAATGTATGCAATTGTTATTGCATCTATGGCTATAATGTATTTTTTGCCAAAATTTACAAAGGTAATACCTGCTGGTTTAGTAGCTATTGTAGTTTTAACTCTTGTTGTATATTTTTTACACTTAGATACTAAAACAATTGGCGATTTGGCAAATTTAGCTCAATTTAAAGGTAAGCTTCCAGAGTTTAATATTCCAACTACTCTATTTAGCTTAGATGCTATAAAAATGGTATTGCCTTATGCAGTTATAGCTGCACTTGTTGGGCTTATAGAGTCGCTTTTAACATTAGCAGTTTTAGATGAGCTAAGTGGTACAAGAGGTAGTGGTAATAGAGAATCATTTGCTTTAGGGCTTGGTAATTTTACTTGTGGTTTCTTTGGTGGTATGCCAGGGTGCGCAATGATTGGGCAATCTGTTATTAACTTTACTTCGGGTGGTTTGGGTAGATTATCTTCGTTTACTGCATCGGTTGGTTTAATTACTTTGGTTGCTTTTTTAACAGATACTTTGCAGCTTATTCCTATTGCTGTTTTAGTTGGTATTATGTTTATGGTAAGTATTGGAACATTTGAGTGGAGTAGCTTTAAACACTTAAAAACAATGCCTAAAGAAGATGCTTTTATTATGGTAGCAGTAACTGTTATAACAATATTTTTCGATTTAGCTATTGCTGTAATTATAGGCTCTATTCTATCTGCACTTGTATTTGCTTGGAAGCAAGCTAAGATAACAGCACATACTAAAGAGTTAGGTAGTAGTGGTAAATTGTACGAGTTAAATGGTCCACTATTTTTTGGTTCTGTTGACTCTTTTTTAGATAATTTTAATCCAGAAGATGACCCAAAAAATATAATAATAGATTTTAAAAATGCAAGAGTAATGGATGCATCTGGAGTTGAGGCAATAGAGAAATTAACAAAAAAATATAGTAAGTTAGGTAAAAAAATAACGCTAAGACACCTAAGCCAAGATTGTAAAGCAACACTAAAAAGAGCAGAAGCAAATATAACTAACGAAGATGATGACCCTAAATATAAAGTGGTAAGAGATTATTAATTTGAGCATTTAATTGTCTAAAATTTAAGCATTATTTATATACTATATGGTTAATTAATATAGTAAAGGGTATATATGTTTTTAATTAATCACTCTTTGGTTGTAAATAAAATTTATCAATCTATGCAAGCTACTGTAGATATTTTTGTCTCTTCTGTAATTTATGGAGAAGAGTTTAATGGCAAACGCAGCCTAGTAAAAAAAGTTTTTAA
>CAYMUV010000067.1:0-5238 GCA_964393855.1 uncultured Nitratifractor sp. | reverse complement strand
ACTCTTTTCTATATTTTCTTTAGCCTCTTCGCTACTTTTTGCAATAGTTTCACTAGTAGTGTCTTCTATAGTGTTACTTTCTGCTACTTTAGCTACGCTACTTTCTACTAAAGAATCTTTAGTTGTTAAGTTAGATTCATCATCTGTCGCTTCTGTTACAGCTTGAGATAGTTGCTCTTTATTTTTAGCTATATTTTCGTTATATTTACTTTCGCAAATATCATTTTTTTCAAAATAGTAATCATTTTGAACCCTTTTACAAGATAATTTACCTAATAAATAGCCCAATATCATACCAATTAGTGCTATAAGTATTAGTACAAGCGCAATTTGTAATACTGTTGCCATAGATTTACTCCTCTAAGATAGTTTACTTTGTATAAGATTAGCATATTTTCCATTATATTACAATATTTAATGTCAAATTAGCCCAAAAATTTAGATAATAAAAGCTCTAAGTTAAAAAATATTGTATAATTTTAAATAATTTAATAAAAGTTGGATTAAATGATAAAAGAAAAAATTACAAGTTTACTCTTTTTTATTTTAAGTAAAATATCTATAATCTTGCCAAAAAGTATAAAAATATTTATATCTAAAGTTATTGCTACACTCTTATACAGATTTCATAGAAGATACTATAAAGTAGCCAAGATTAATTTAGATTTTATATACAAAGATAGTTTAACAACTGAAGAGAAAGAGCAGATAATAAAGGGTATGTTTTTTAATTTAGCTCAAAATTTAGGAAGTTTTATAGAAAATCAAAATATTAGTAAAGAGAAGTTGTTACATAAAGTTACTTTTAAAAACGAAGAGATTATGACTAATGCATTAAAGAGCGATAGAGCTGTAATATTTATAACAGCTCATCAGAGTAATTGGGAGATACTCTCTATCGCAGCAGCAGCTAAGTTTACGCCTATATCGGTAGTTGGAAGGCGTATTAAACAACCTTATTTAAACAATATAATAAAACAAAGCAGAGAGAAATTTGGAGTAGATATAATCGATAAAAATGGTGCTATGCGACATTTAGTAAAGGCTATTAAAAAGAAAAAACCAATAGGTTTGCTTGTAGATCAAAACTTAGAAGGTATATATGTAGATTTTTTTAGCAAAAAGACTATGCACACAACAACGGCTGCTATGTTAGCATATAAATTTAATGCAATGGTAATTCCTTGCTTTGTAAGTAGAGTAGATTTCGAGAAGTACGAAGCAACTTTTTATGAACCTATAGAGGTAGAAAAAAGTGATAATTTAGAGCAATATATCTTAGAACATACACAAAAACAAGCTAAAATAACAGAAGAGGTAATAAAAAAAGCACCACAAGAGTGGTTATGGATACATAGAAGATGGAAAAGCTATTATCCAGATATTTATAAACTCTAGGGAGAAAAGTGAAACTTTTTATAAAGATAATACTTTTAATAACTATACTTATAGCAATCTATTTAGCTATACCTAGAAGCAGTAGTAGGTTACTATATTTTCCAGAAAAAAATTATATAGAAGCTTTAGAGTTACAAGATACACCTATATCTACATATGATTTTAAAATACTTAAGCTACTTGGTGCTAAAAGTGGATGGATTAGGCTTGAAAATAGTGACAATAGCTTATGGAGTATATATAAAAAAGCTTTAGATAAGCAAAGAGAAAAGAGTAGAAAAATAGTTGTATTTGGCGGTGATATTTTAAGTAATATATTACACACAATTGCAAAACAGACAAATTTAGACTACAATAAATTGGTTAAAAAATATTTAGATATATCTAACTATAACGAAGGTGAGATATTGGCTAGAACTTACTATGTGCCATATAAAATATCTGAAGATAGTGTAATATCTTATCTGCTATATAAGAGCCATGAAGTTGCACGAAATATTTTAAAAAATAGAGATGTATTAGTACCTAGTAACGATTATAAAAATTATCTAACAATTGCATCGTTAATAGAGAAAGAGACTCAATATTATCCAGAGATGCCACTAATTTCTGCAGTTATTCATAATAGATTAAAAAAGGGTATGAAGTTGCAGTTAGATGCATCTTTAAACTATGGTAAAAATGCACATAAAATTGTAACACACGATTTAATTACACAAGATAGTAGCCGTTATAACACCTATAAGCATAAAGGTTTACCCCCTTCTGCAATTTGCTCTCCATCTGTAGTAGCACTTAAAGCTGCAGTAAATCCAGCAAATGTTGATTATCTATACTTTGTTAAGAGTGGTAAAAGGCATACATTTAGTAAAAATTATAGAGAGCATATTGTAGAAGTTAGAGAGTATAAGAGTAAATTAGCTAAAAAAACTGCTAAAAAAGTTAATAATATGCTTATGAAAAAGATAGAGTATAATCTTCCTCAAGTTAGACCAAATCTTAAAATTAATCTGCCAATAAAATAGTATTGGATATAATCTTTTTAAAAAAAGAGATAGATATGTATATACCTAAAAAAAGTAAATTCGACCCAGATGATTTAGGACACTTTGGTATATTTGGTGGACGCTATGTTCCAGAGACACTTATGCCTGTGCTAGAAGAGTTAAAAAAAGATTACGAAAGTGTAAGATTTGATAAAGATTTTTGGTCAGAAGTAGATTACTATTACAAAAATTATGTAGGTCGCCCAAGCCCTTTATATTTTGCTAAAAATTTATCTGATGACTTGGGGGCAAAAGTATATTTAAAAAGAGAAGACTTAAACCATACAGGCGCTCATAAAATCAACCACACAGTTGCACAGGCGATATTGGCAAAAAGGCTTGGTAAAAAAAGAGTAATAGCCGAGACTGGGGCAGGGCAACACGGCGTTGCAACAGCAACAGTTGCTGCGCTTTTTGGTTTAGAGTGCGATATCTTTATGGGCGAAAAAGATGTAAAACGCCAAGAGTTAAATGTATTTAGAATGAAGCTTTTAGGTGCAAGGGTTCATGCAGTAAAGAGTGGCTCTAGAACATTAAAAGATGCTATGAATGATGCTATTAGATATTGGGTAACAAATGCAAGAGATACTTTTTATATTATTGGTACAGTTGCAGGTCCACACCCATACCCTATGATGATTAGAGATATTCAAAGTATTATTGGTTGGGAAGCAAGAGCCGATATTTTAAAGGCAGAGGGTAAATTACCAGATTATGTTATAGCTTGTATTGGCGGTGGCTCTAATGCAATTGGTATCTTTAACCACTTTTTAGAAGATAAAGAGACAACTTGTGTAGGTATTGAAGCAGGTGGCTTGGGCTTAGATAGCAAGCATGGAGCATCTTTAGCAAAAGGTTCACCAGGCGTTTTGCATGGGCAAATGAGTTACCTCTTGCAAGATGATGATGGGCAGATATTAGAGGCACACTCTATTAGTGCAGGGCTAGACTATCCAGGCATTGGACCAGAGCATGCATTTTTAAAAGAAGAGGGCGTAGTAAAATATGATAATATAACAGACCAAGAGGCACTAGATGCCTTTGTATGGCTTAGCCAAAAAGAGGGTATAATACCAGCTTTCGAGAGCTCTCATGCAGTTGCTTACCTTAAAAAGATGCCTAAAGATGAGTTAAAAGATAAATTAATTATAGTAAATGTATCTGGTCGTGGCGATAAAGATATGATACAAGCAAAAGAGTTATTAAATTTTGAATAAAGGAATAGATATGAAATTAGAGTATGTAGATAACAGTTTAAAAGATATAAAAGCAGATTTAGAACTAATAGTTGTAGTAGATAAAAATTTAGAACATAGATTTTGTGCCAAATATAAAGATATTTTAGAAGAGATGGGTTTTGGTGCAGAGCAAGATGAGGTTATATTTTTACCAGAGAGCAAAAAAGTTTTTGTAGGTAGCCAGTCGCTAAAAAGCAAAGATATAAGACCAGCAGTTGCAACGGCAATTAGAGCAATATCTAGTAAAAAATATACAAGCGTTAAGATGGCAACTTACATGAGCCATCAAAAGTGTACCGCTACTGTTAGAGCTTTAGTAGAGGCAATTAATTTAGGGAAATATAATTATACAAGGTACAAAACAGAAGCTAAAGAGAGCAAGTTAAAGAGAGTTATTTTATCTTCTGAAGAGTATAACGCAAAAGATGTAGATAAAGATGCTATTAAAAGGGCAATTACTAAGGGTATAGAGACATCTTTAGCAGTTAATTTAACAAGAGATATTGTAAATACACCGCCAGATGATTTCTATCCAAAGAAGATGGCAAGATTGGCTAAAGATATCGCTAAAAGTGAGAATTTAGAGTATAATATTTTAACTAAAACAGAGATAAAAGCAGAAAATATGGGAGCATTATTAGCAGTTGCAAGAGCTAGCTCTCATGCTCCTAGAGTAATACATTTAAGCTATAAGCCAAAAAATCCAAAAGCTGTTGTTTCAATTATTGGTAAAGGTTTAACTTACGATAGTGGTGGGCTTAGCTTAAAACCTAGCGATTTCATGGTTACTATGAAATCAGACAAAAGTGGTGGTGCTGCAGTTTTAGGAATTATGCAAGCAGTTAGTCGCCTTAATTTAGATGTTGAAGTACATGGATTTATCGGTGCTGTAGAGAATATGATAGGTGGAAATGCCTATAAACCAGATGATGTTTTAACAGCTAAAAATGGCACTACAATCGAAGTTAGAAATACAGATGCAGAGGGTCGATTGGTATTGGCAGATATGCTATGTTATGCACAAGAGAAAGTAGATGCAAATTACATTATAGATATGGCAACACTAACAGGAGCTTGTGTAGTTGGGCTTGGAAATTATACAATTGGTGTAATGGGAAATAACGACAAAATTATAGATAAAATGTTATATGCAGGAAATGTTGCATCTAGCGAAATGGCTGCAAAACTACCATTTAATAACTATTTAAGAAAAACACTTAAAAGCTCAATAGCAGATATTTGTAATATATCTAATACAAGATATGGTGGGGCAGTAACAGCAGGACTATTTTTAGATAAATTTATAAAAGAAGAGAATAAGCAAAAATGGCTTCATTTAGATATTGCAGGACCTGCTTTTGTAGAGCATGAGTGGGGCGAAAATCCACATGGTGCAAGTGGTGCAGGTGTTAGAATGGTAACACGATTTATCGAGAAACTATCTGATAGTAAGCACGAGGATAACTAATAAGAGATACTCCACCCACTTGGGTTTGGAGTAATATAAACATTTTATGCTAAAATAAGATAAAAAAAGGCTCTAAATGTTTGGTTTT
>CAYMUV010000066.1:0-5371 GCA_964393855.1 uncultured Nitratifractor sp. | reverse complement strand
TTATATTTTTTATATTTGCTATAATGTTATTTAAGTCATCATATTTAGCATTACTAAATAAATAGTAAAAATTAAATACAAATAAATTTCAAAGGGGTATAGGTGTATAGGAGAAGAGGTGTATAGAGAGTAATATCATATTATCAATTTATTGTCTCTACTCCTTCACCTCCTCTACTCCTATGCCCCTTGATAGTATATTAGATTTTAATTTTAGGTTACCGCCTTAAAAATAGTATAGCATAAGGAATAAAATGAAAAAAGTAGCAATTAGCATAGGCGATTTAAATGGAATAGGTGTAGAGATTGCTCTAAAGGCTCACAGTAAAATTAAGCAAGAGATTGAGCCAATTTATATTATTAGTCAAACTATGCTAAAAGAGGCATGCAAGCTATTAGGCGTTGAAATTCCAAGCGATTTTAAAACAATTAATCCTGATGCAAAAGATTTTAAAATTAAGCCTGGAAAGGTTAGCAAAAAAAGTGGCAAATATAGCTTTGAATCTTTTAAAAAGGCAATAGAGTTAGCTAAAGCAAAAGAGGTTGATGCAATTTTAACTTTGCCAATTAATAAAGAGGCTTGGGATAAGGCAGATATTAAATATAAAGGTCATACCGACTATTTAAGAGAATATTTTAAGCAAGATGCAATTATGATGCTAGGATGCTCTAAGATGTTTGTTGCACTATATACTGAGCATATTCCTCTAAAAGATGTTGCTAAAAGAGTTAAAACAAAACCATTTAAAAAGTTTTTGTTGGATTTAAATGCTTCTTTACATATGGATGAAAAGATAGCAGTGCTTGGGCTTAATCCTCACGCAGGGGATAATGGTGTTTTAGGTGATGAAGAGAAGTTTATTAATAGGGCAATAGATAAAGCAAATAAAGAGATTGGATTTGAGCAATTTATTGGAGCAGTAGTTCCAGATATCGCATTTACTCCAAATTTTCGTAAAAATTATAGATATTTTGTAGCAATCTACCACGACCAAGGCTTAGCACCACTAAAAGCACTATATTTTGATGAGAGTATAAATGTCTCTTTAAATCTGCCCATATTAAGAGTAAGTGTAGACCACGGAACAGCATTTGATATTGCCTATAAAAATAGAGATATAAAGTTAAGCAGCTATTTAAATTGTGTTAAATATATTATAAATAATTAAAAGGAAATAGGTAGAGATAAAACTATAAACCTTGTGAAATTTTGCTTATGCCATTTTTATAAGATCAGGTTAAAATAAAGAAGCCTCTATTTCGCACTCTAAAACACACTCTTGCTTTGTCTCTAACTCTTCGCTAAGGCAACATGCACACCTATTACATATATATTCATAAGTTGTGCTATTTAAAAATATTCCGCTCTCTTGGCTTAATTGGCTATAACATTTCGAGCAGTACTGTGTAATATTATTTAAAACTCTTATTGGGTCGCTCTCTTTAATAAAAAATTCGTTATTAATTTGTTGCATCTTCTAGCTCGCTTATCATTTTTTTTGCATCATCTAGTGATGAATCTAACTCTAATGCCTTTTTATATAGCTTTAATGCTTCGCCTCTTTGCCCTAAATCGTATAGAGTATTTGCATAATTAAAGTAGTAAGGGGCGTAAGAGTCATCTAATTTTATTGCTAATTTATGATGCTTAATTGCATCTTCGTCCTCTTTTAATTTATGCAAACTATTTGCAAGCAGGTTATGAGTTAAATCATCACTCTCATCATACTCTAAAATCTTTATAAATGTCTCTTTTGCATCTAAATAATTATTCATATTTAGATATACTGTTCCTAATGCTCTTAGAGCTTCTAAGTTATCTGGCTCTATTACCAAAAGTGCATTTAAAGCCTTTTTAGCCTCGATATTATCACCTTTTTGAATAGACTCTTTAGCAATATCCATTAACTCTTGTGACCTACTCTTTTGCTCTTTAGAGCTCTCCTCTTTTTTAAATATTTTATCGGCTCTACTTACGCCACCAATTTGCTCATCTGGAAGTTTAGATTCGAAATCTACACCTCTTTTAGGATGATTGCCACTAAATAGTTGCTTAAAAAAGATTATAAACAGTGTAAGAGAAATAATTGTTAAGATTAGTTGTATTTCATTCATAGCAGAAGTATAAGATAAAAATTATAAAGAAGAGCTAAAGAGATATAGTACTATAATTAAGTAGATAAATTTCATACAAAAGGATAAAAATGAGACTAAAAGATAGAATAAAAGCAGATATTAAAGATGCTATGAGAGCCAAAGATGTTACAAAAAGAGACACTTTAAGAAATTTAAATGCAGCAATTAAACAGGTAGAAGTAGATGAGAGAAAAGAGTTAAGCGACTCTGATGTAGAGGCAATATTATCTAAATATTTAAAGCAAAGAGAAGATGCACTAACACAATTTAAAGATGCCGGCCGTGATGATTTAGTTGCAAAAGAAGCAAGTGAAATAGAAATTGTTAAAACATATCTGCCAGAACCACTAAGCGACGAAGAGTTAAAAGAGCTTGTACAAAAAATTGCTAAAGAGTTAAATGCAACAGCTATGAAAGATATGGGCAAAGTTATGGGTGCAGTTAAAAAAGAGGTGGGTTCTCGTGCTGATGGCTCTAAAGTAAATAAATTTTTTAAAGAAATCTTAAGCTAACTTCGAGATAATCAAATTATAAAAATTATCTAAAGGAGATTTAATGAAAAAAATTACAAGCGTAGCAGCAGCGGTTGCATTAATGGGCGGTATGGCTTATGCAAAAGAGGTTAAAATTGGTGTTGTATTGCCTATGTCTGGTGGCGTAGCGGCATTTGGTGAAACAAGTAAAAAAGGTCTTGATATCGCTTATGAGCAAAAGCATACACTAAGTAATGGAGACACTATTACTTTAGTACCTGTTGATGACAGAAGTGATAAAGTAGAAGCTGCAACAGCAGTTAAAAAACTTTTAGACAAAGATAAAGTAACAGTTATTTTAGGTGAAGTTGCATCTTCTAACTCTATGGCGATGGCACCAATTGCAGAGAAGGCAAAAACACCAATGATAACACATGCTTCTACTAACCCAAAAGTTACTAAAGATAGAAAATATGTAACAAGAGCATGTTTTATCGACCCATTCCAAGGTGCAGTTATGGCAAAATATGCACTTGATAATGGATTAAAAACTGCAGTTCTTGTGACTGATGCTAAACAAGATTATTCAGTAGGTCTATCTAAAGCTTTCAAAAAAGCTTATGAAGCAGCTGGAGGTAAAATTGTTAAAACAATATTAATTAACTCTGGAGATAAAGACTTTAATGCACAAGTTGCTGCAATTAAAGCTGCAAATCCTGGTATTATAGCATTTACTGGTTACTATAATGAAGCAGCACTTTTAGCAAAACAAGCTAGAAATATGGGTGTTAATACTCCATTTATTGGTGCTGATGGTGTTGGATTCCCAGAACTTATTAAAATTGCAGGAAAAGCTGCTGAAGGCTTTATGTACACTGACCACTTTAACGAAGCAGCGGCTACTTCGCCAGAAGCTAAAGCTTATGTAGAGGCTTACCATAAAAAATATAATAAACCAGCAGACTCTATGGGTGCACTTGCAGCAGATGCTTATGGTATGATTATGCAAGCTATGAATAAATGTATTGCAGATAAAAAAGCAAGTGATGACAAAGAGTGTATTAATACAAACCTTAGAAACACAAAAGATTATAAAGGAATTACAGGTAATATTACTATAAATAAAGAGGGTAATGCAGTTAAATCAGCTGTTGTTAATGCTGTAAAAGATGGAAAATTTGCATATAAAACAACTGTAAATCCATAATATAGACTCAATAGGTGCGTTGCGCCTAGAGTGCTCTTTTATAAATTAACTTTTAATCTATAACAGAATACTTTACTTAAGGGGTTAGTATGGATTTTTCCACCTTTTTGCAACAACTCGTAAATGGTGCAAGTTTAGGTAGTATGTATGCTCTAATTGCCATTGGATACACAATGGTTTATGGAGTTTTACGCCTAATAAACTTTGCACATGGCGACTTTATGATGGTTGGTGCTTTTTTTACACTATTTAGTTTTAGTGCAGGTTTGGCATTTCCTTTAGCTGTTTTAATAGGTATTATTGGCTCTGCGATTATTGGTATTTTAACAGATAAAATTGCATATAAACCTCTTAGAGATGCCCCTAAAATATCGCTATTAATTACAGCTATTGGTATTAGCTTCTTTTTAGAAAACTTATTTATAGTTGTATTTGGTGCAACACCTAGAGCATTTAATGCACCAGAGTATTTAACAAAGATATTTCATATAGGAAAAATTTACTTACCTATATCTGTAATAATTATACCTATTGTTACAGTACTTATTTTAACAATAGTTTTATATATTCTATACAAAACTAAGTATGGTATGGCAATTCGTGCTTTAGCTTTTGATATTCCTACAGTTAAATTAATGGGTGTAGATGCAGATAAAATTATTATGATTGTATTTATAATTGGCTCATCTTTAGCAGCAATTGGTGGTATTTTTTATGCTGTTAGTTACCCATCAATAGATCCTTTAATGGGAATTATTGTTGGACTAAAAGCCTTTGCAGCAGCAGTTCTTGGGGGCATTGGTAGCGTAACAGGAGCTGTGCTTGGTGGATTTATTTTAGGATTTACAGAGATTTTTGTTGTAGCTATGTTTCCAGAGCTTGGTGGGTATAAAGATGCCTTTGCTTTCTTCTTCTTAATTTTAGTTCTTCTATTTAGACCAACTGGAATTATGGGCGAAGATTTAGAGCGTTCTAGATTTTAAAGGGTAGCTATGAGTAAATTGGTAAGAAATTCTATTTTTATTGGATTAAGCATACTATTTATATATTTTGCCGGAGACTTCTTTGGCTCTTATAGAATGTTTCTAATAAATACAATCGGTATATATGCTATTTTGGCACTAAGTTATAACTTAATAAATGGTGTTACAGGGCAATTCTCGCTAGAGCCAAATGGTTTTGTTGCAGTAGGAGCATACTTTACAGCTATTATGCTATTGCCTACAGATATAAAAAGTGATATGTTCTCTCTTGTAGACCCATCTCCAATTGTTCTTAGTATGCATACTAGCTCTCTTTTTCTAGCACTAATAGTAGGTGGTATTGCGGCAAGTATAATTGCACTTGTTCTATCTTTTCCTGTATTTAGAGTTAGAGGTGACTACCTAGCAATTGTAACATTAGGTTTTGGATTTATTATTAGAATTTTTGCAATAAATAATCCTCAATTTACAAATGGTGCAATTGGATTAAATGAGATAAATAGTAATATAAACTTCTATTGGGTAGGTGGAGCTTTACTTATTACATTTTTAGTTATGTTAAACATCATATA
>CAYMUV010000065.1:0-5469 GCA_964393855.1 uncultured Nitratifractor sp. | reverse complement strand
AGTGACCTGGTTGTGCATTTGGTGGGTAAAGACCTAAATCTGCTGGTGCTGCTGCTCTAGCCATTCCTGTAGAACTGCTAGTGCTAACTGCTTTACCAGATGCCATAGCTTGTTGCGTACAACCACTAAAACCTAAAGCTGCTACTGCAACTGCTGCAAGAGCAATACTCTTTTTTGATAAACTCATGTTCTTCTCCTTGTTTTTTATCGACATTTGTCGATGTTTGTTTTACTAAAAGTAAGTATCTCCTGATAACCTACTTATAAATATTAATTTTTCTTTAATATTTATAAGTAGGTTATACACTTACTTTAACCTACTTAATTTACTAACTATTGCTGTAATTATATAATAGAGTTTCAAAATATCTAAATAAATATTTCAAATTGCAATACTATCTACTAATTACAAACTAAAAAATATTTTTAATTCTATTATTTTTTTCTTTATATGTCAAGCTGTCAAAAATATGTATGGTGGCCACAACAGGACTTGAACCTGTGACCACTACCATGTCAAGGTAGTGCTCTACCAACTGAGCTATGCGACCAATAATTTCAGGAGCAATATTATAGTATAATTTTATTTCTATGTAAAGTACATAAATTTATAACCATTAAATGCGATTTAATTAATAAATTTAAACTATATCAAGAATTAAAGAAATCTACTTTTTAACTCTTAATATGAAGATAGAGGTATATCTAAAGTCAATTTTGCCTCGAAAGTTTTATTAACTTTTCCTCCAAATTTATATTGACCTTCATCATACTCCATATATAACTCTTCTTCACTTTTTGGATAGACTGCCGTTACATCTTTTACACTATTTTCTTCATGTGCTTTTACAAATGATGCCATTATACCGGTACCACAAGCTAGTGTTTCATCTTCTACACCACGCTCGTATGTGCGTACTTTCATATAATTATCTTCTATAGAATATATATTTACATTGCAATCATATTTATATCTAAGTTCTCTTGCCTCTTCTATAGAAAAATTATCAATTTTTTCAACTTGTGTTACCAAATGTGGCACTCCTGTATCTAAAAGCCACCAATCTTTACCAAATTCGTGAATATTTTTATTTAAAAATTTTGGCTCTAACATATCTGTGACAACATAAATACCATTAACAGTTGCAGTAATTACCCCTGCACCTGTTAAAAATTCTGCTTTTGAGTTAATACTAATACCCTTTTCTATGGCATAGTGAGATACTGCTCTTGTCGCATTTCCACACATTAGAGCAACAGAGCCATCGCTATTATAAAACTCCCACTCAAAATCGTAATCTGGATGTGGAACTAAAACTACTAAGCCATCTGCACCAACACCCTCGTGTCTATCGCAGAGCAATTTAGCTAAATTGCTTCTATCTTTCTTTACTGCACTATGATATATAACAAAATCGTTTCCACTTGCACTATATTTAGTTACCTCTTGCATTTAAAATCTCCTCTTTTACTCTTTCGCATTCGCTCTGCAGATGCGATAAATCTTTGCTATTGTCTATTAGATATGTCGCTTTTTCTCTTTTTAGATCTATTGGAAGTTGTGCTTTAATTCTCTTTTTTGCATCTTCTACTTTTAAGCCTTCTCTTTTTACTAAACGCTCTAGCTGTATCTCTTGTGGTGCATATACAACTATAACTCTATCTATATTATAGACACCCTCTCTCTCGAAAAAGAGTGGTATATCTATTATATATGGCTTATTAAACTCTTCTTGTTTTTTAGCTTCGCTAAATATTTGCTCTTTAATCTTAGGGTGTACTATAGACTCTAACTCTAATCTTTTCTCTTTAGAGTTAAAGACTAGCTCACCTAGTTTCTTTCTATCTACCCTATTATCTTTTATATATTCGCTACCAAAAGCTTTCGAGATATCTGCAACTGAGTTATCCAATACAGTATGTGCAATTTTATCTGCATCTATAACTCTAAAACCAAATAGCTGCATTAGTGCCGAAGCGGTACTCTTGCCACTTGCAATTCCACCTGTTAAGACAATAGCATTTTTAAACATTATCTTTTAATTACACCTAAGAAATCTTTGTTTATAAAAGTAGGTGTTGTAAATGCAGCAATTGCTATATCGCTATTGTAATATGCAAAACCATCTGTCAAATCTGCTCTTTGTAAATTTATATCAGCAGTTGGATGATAAAATCTACTTGCTAACATTAGATACTCACTTGTAATTACTTCTCCATTGGTTGCACGCTCATATCTGTAAGGCATTGCAATTGTATATATAGAACCTGCTAGTTTTAACTCCTCTTTAGCACTAGAAGGCGATATAAAAAGGTTGCTCATCTCTATAGATACAACACCTTTTTCGTCTAATAGCTTAGTTAGCTCTATCCAAAACTCTCTATTATTTGTATATTTTGGAGTATAAACTATTGCTAAATCAAACTTTTTTACTCCAAGTTTTTGTAATTTTTCTACTGTATCGATATCATCTATATTTACAATCTCTTCGATTGTGTTATACTTTTCTAGCTCTTTGCCAACTCTTTTAGCACCATTTATTACTAAAACTCTTTTGGGGTCTGCATGAGTATTAAATGGTACATGAGTAAGCATTTCGCTCTTAATATAGTCTAAATTTTCCATATAATTTCCTTTTTTATTTCATATTATTCTTGTAAACTTACAAAACAGACAATTTTATTAAAACTCTAATATAGTCAAATTTTCTAAAACTATTCTAAATAATTAAAATATATTATGATTAAATTATCTTAATCTCCTCTTTTAGTAACAAATTAAAACGCTTATATACTCTCTCTTTTGCTAACTCTATAAGTGTAATTGCATCTTCGTAAGTGCCATTTCCTAAATTTACTAAAAAGTTTGCATGAACTTGACTAAATGCCATATCGCCTATTCGTTTACCTTTTAAACCAACCTCTTCTATTAATCTGCCTGCATAATCACCTTCTGGATTTTTAAAAGCACTCCCTGCACTTGGCTCTTTTGGCTGGTTATTTCTTAATTTTATAAGCTCATCTTTTAGCTCTTGGCTATATCCTTGCTCTAAGTTAAGCCTTACTCTTGTTGCAACACCACCTAATTTTGCAAATCTATATCCATGTGCAATATCCTCTTTTTTAACCCACTTGCCATCAATCTCAACTTCGATAACATGATTAAATATTTCGTAACTTTTAACACCTGCATTCATAGCAAGCATTCCACCAATTGTACCTGGCAATTTTGCTATAAATTCGAAATTTGCAATATTATTCTTTTTTACAAAACTTAGCAATCTTCCTGTTTTTGTAGCACAGCCTACCTCTAAGTAATTATCTTTTATGCTTATATAATCAAAGCTTTTACCAAGCATCATAAGTGGTGGAGGATTTGGAGATACCAATAAATTATTTGCCCCTCCAATTATAAAGTGGTCATCTGGTATTTTGTCATCCTCTTCGACAACTAAAATGTCAACTTCTTGACCAATTTTAATACTGCTATATTTGGAGAAATCTATAGTTTTATACTTCACTTACAGCCCCTTAAGTAGCCTAAAAAGAGTGCTCCACCACTTATTATAAGCAGTAAGTTCCCACCAATATTATGAATTAAATAGAACCAATCTTCTCCAAAAGACTCGACAACTTTAACGACAACTATAAGTCTAATTAAATTGACAATATATATTACAATATAAGCTATTACTGCCCAAATTAACTTTCGTTTAAAACTGCAACTATAAGCTACAATTGCAGAAAGAACCATTAAATATGGCACTAAACCATTACACTCAGGGGTAATAATTATATGGTATTTTGGATTAACTATAATATCAAAATTTTTAATTGGAGAGTCTAAAGTAGCATCTAAAATCGGCATAATACTACCTCTTTGCAGGCTATCTAAAAATTCGCCTATTGGAGAGTAAGACCAAAATCTACCCCAATAAAATAGCCCAAATAGTACTATCAGCCAAAAAGGGAGTGTAAATAAAAATCTATCTGATGGGTGTAGATTTTTATACCAATTAATTATTGACAACCAACACACTCCATACTTCTATCTTCTGTGTATCCCTTATCTTCTAGTGCTTCTGGAGATTGAGAACGCAAGTAGTATGTAGATTTTAAACCTAGTTTCCACGCTAACATATATATGTCGTTTAAGTATTTACCACTTGCTTTATCTAAACGAATAAATATATTTAAACTCTGCCCTTGGTCTATCCATTTTTGTCTAATTGCACCAGCTTTTACAATTACTCTTTGGTCTAAGTCGTAACTGCTTACATAGTACTGCCAAGTATCTGGGCTTAAGTTTGGTGCAGTTACTGGTATTTCACCACTTAAGTTAACTTCGAACCACTTTCTTTTAAATATTGGCTCTATTGCTTGTGTTGTTCCTGTTAAGATAGATATAGAGCTTGTTGGAGCAACTGCCATTAAGTAGCCATTTCTCATACCATCTTTTTTAACTTTTGCTTTAAGCTCTTGCCAATCGTAGTGGTAGCCAAATAGTCCACCTCTGTCAACTAGTTTACACGCCTCTTCGCTAGCTTTGTCAATTGGGAAAATACCTTTAGACCAGTTTGAACCCTCGTATAGTGGGTAACTCTCTTTCTCTAATGCTATATCACTAGATGCTTTTATTGCATTGTAACTTACTGCTTCCATTACTTCATCTATTTTTGTCAAGTGCTTGTCACTTCCCCACTCTATTCCTGATTCTGCCAACATCTGTGCTTCGCCCATTACTCCAAGCCCAATTGCTCTTGTTTTAAGGTTTGTCTTTTTAACTTTCTCTAATGGATAGAAGTTTAAGTCAATTACATTGTCAAGCATTCTAATTGCTATTGGCACAACCCTTTCTATATCTTCGTAAGTGTTAATTTTAGATAAGTTTATAGATGCTAAGTTACATACTGCTGTATCTCCATCTACTTTCTCTTTGTCAACTATAAATATAGATTTACCATCTATTTTGTCAAGTGCTGTTATCTTTTTAGCCTTTTTTGTAATACCACTGTCAACTGTTACATCTTCGTCTTCTTCGTAAGTTTTTATCTCTCCGTTGTCAAACTTTACACGAATTTTATAGTGATTTGGCGATGTATTTTGGAAAATCTCTGTACAAAGATTAGAGCTTCTAATAATACCTGCATGAGAGTTTGGATTAACTCTGTTTGCATTATCTTTAAAGCAAAGGAATGGATTACCTGTTTCAAAGTAGTTTCTAAGCACCTCTTTCCATAAATCTTTTGCTAAAACTTGCTCTTTTGTAATATCGTCTCTCTTCTCTAACTCTTCATATCTTTTTGTAAACTCTTCACCATGCAAATCTGTTAATTCGCTAACTTCGTAAGGATCAAACAGAGTCCACATTTCATTATTTTCTACTCTTTGCATAAATAGGTCGTTTAGCCAAAGTGCAGGGAATAGATCATGAGTTCTTCTACGCTCCTCTCCAGAGTTTTTCTTTAA
>CAYMUV010000064.1:0-5484 GCA_964393855.1 uncultured Nitratifractor sp. | reverse complement strand
AGGAATTGTATGCTCAACTATAGAATCTACCTCTAAGCCAATTTCGTTAAATCTTTTATCTAAACTTTTATTATCGATATCGCTTATATCTATATACTCTTGTAACCAACTTCTTGTAACTATCATTTAAACTGCTCCAACAAACGAATATCACCCTCGAAAAGTGTTCTTAAATCTGGAATTTTATGAATTAACATTGCAAATCTCTCTACACCTAAACCAAATGCATAACCACTTACATTCTCATATCCAACAGCTTTGAATACATTTGGGTCAACTACACCACTTCCTAAAACCTCTAACCAACCTGTATGAGAGCATACTCTACATCCCTTGCCTTCACAGAAGATACAGCTTATATCAACCTCGGTACTAGGCTCTGTAAATGGGAAGAAGCTAGGTCTAAATCTTACATCTACATCTCCAAACATATAGTGTAAAAAGTCTGTTAAAATCGCCTTTAAATTTGCAAACGAAACAACTCCACTCTTATCAACAACTAAGCCCTCTACTTGGTGAAACATTGGTGTATGAGTTAAGTCGTAATCTCTTCTAAATACTGCTCCAGGAGCTATCATTCTAATTGGTATATCGTTATTTAACATTGTTCTAATTTGCACAGGCGAAGTGTGTGTTCTTAAAACATTTTTATCTGCAAAAAAGAATGTATCTTGCATCTCTCTTGCTGGGTGATTTTTAGGTAAATTTAAAGCCTCGAAGTTATTAAAATCGTTCTCTACTAAAGGACCTTGCTCTACCGAAAAGTTTAAAGATACAAAGTAATCTATAATTTTATCCATTGTATCTTTAACAGGGTGCAAAGCCCCTTTAGTAGCTTCGTATCCATATAACGATACATCTAAAGCTTCGCTCTTTAATTTAACATCTAAAGCAGCTTTTTCTAAAGTGCTTTTTTTAGCTTCGAAAACCTCTAACAGAGCAACTTTTTTATCGTTAAGACCTTTGGCAAAATCTTTTTTTTCAGCTGGTGGAATATCTTTTAATTTACTAAATTCTGCAGCTAAAATACCCTTTTTACCAAATATCTCTACTCTTACGCTCTCGAGTTCATCTAAATTGGTACAATTTTCTATTTTTTCTCTTAACGCTTCCAATTTAACCTCTTTAAAATTTTATTGCGTAATTGTACCCAAAAGCAACTTTATATGCTATAATGTTGACTATATTTTAACTAACGGAGTATCTATTATGTGTATTTTTTGTAAAATCGTAGAGGGTGAAATACCAAGTAATAAAATTTTAGAAGATGATAACTTCTTAGCATTTCACGATATCAATCCAGCCGCACCTGTTCATGTTTTAGTAATTCCTAAAAAACATGTAGTATCTTTTAACGATGTAGATAGCCAAACAATGGCAAATATGACACCATTTATTCAAGAGCTTACTAAAAAAATGGGCTTAAGCGAAAATGGATACAGATTAATTACAAATATAGGTAACGATGGCGGGCAAGAGGTTAAGCACCTACACTTTCATATTTTAGGTGGAGGTAAGCTTATTTGGAAACATTTTGAACAAAATGACCCACACAAAAGTATATAAAGGAGATAAAAATGGCAAGTGCATTAGTATTACTAGCAGAGGGCTTCGAAGAGATAGAAGCAGTTACCATAATAGATATTATGCGTCGTGGTGGTATAGAAGTAAATAGTGCTTATCTAGATGGAGAGTTTGCTACAAACTTGGTTTTGGGTGCTAACGGTATTACAGTAGAAGCAGATTTACCATTAAAAACAGTGGCAGTAGAAGATTACGATATTGTAGTTTTACCAGGTGGCTGGGGTGGTACAAACAACTTAGCCGAAAATGAAATGTCGCAACAAGTTATTAAAAAATTTAAAGAAGAGGGCAAATGGCTTGCAGCAATGTGTGCAGCACCTTATGCCCTACATGTAGCAGGGGTATTAAGTAAAAAATATACTTGCTATCCAAGCGTAGAAGAGCAAATTAGACCAGAAGATAGAAGCGATGATATAGTAGTTGTAGAAGATAAAGTTATAACATCGCAAGGTCCAGCAACTGCAATATGCTTTGCTTTAGAGATAGTTAGACAACTTGTTGGAGAAGAGAGCTTTAAGCAAGTCAAATCAGGCACACTTGCAAAATATTGCCAAGAGTAAGCAAACTAAGTAGCTATTAAAATTAAGCACTAATAAAAGAATAAATATTTTCTCTAAGCCTAAAACTTGCTAGAAGAAGAAAGTGTTCCATATCAAGCAATCATAGGCTGTAAGGCTTCAGCCTTACCAAAAGATTAAAGAGTCTTAAAAGATATTTTTATATCTAAAAGCTTTACTATCTCTTGGTAAGCCTTTAGAGTAAAATTTAAAATTATTGATACTATATTTGCTTTTATTTTACTGCTTATACAAACCACAAAAAAGTATAAAACAATGAATAGACAAACAACACCAATATCTAAAAACACTCCTCTAGATATATCTATATCTAAAATGCAAAATGCTCTAAATAGCATAAATGCCGATATAGTATTTAAAAAAGAGGCAAACCCGATCTCTAACTGCTTTTGGATAAACCTAAACTACTCAAAAGCTCCAGAGTTAATATACTCTAACGGTAAAGGCACAAGCTATCAAGAGGCAAAAGCTAGTGCTCTAGGCGAATTTATAGAGAGGCTTCAGACAAACAACTTCTTTAGCGAATTTTATCTACCTAATAATGTAATCTACCCAGACCAAAAACTTTTTAATATAAACGAAAAAATTTTAGATAAAAAACTAGAAGATATCTATAATGCCAACAAGCAATTAGAAAATAGTGATTTAATAGACTTTAACACAAGCTATCAAGATAAAATTATAGCCCTACCCTTTAAAAATTTAAACGATAATAAAGAGTACTATTTCCCATTAAATATACTACACAATCTATATGTAAGCAATGGCTTAGCAACAGGCAATAGCAAAACAGAAGCAACTATTCAAGCACTTAGCGAAATATACGAAAGATATGTAAAAATAGAAGTAATAAAAAATGGCTACGCTTTGCCACTTTTCCCAAAAGAGATAGTAGATAGTTTTTCAAAACTAAAAGAAGATATTAACACACTAGAGCAAAATGGTTATATTGTAAATGTGCACGATGCCTCATTAGGCGGGCAGTTTCCTGTTACTGCAATATCTATAATAAACCCTAAAAACTCTACTATATTTCTATCTTTTGGTTCGCACCCAATACTAGAAGCATCTTTGCAAAGAACAATGACAGAGCTTATGCAAGGCAGAGATTTAAGCAAAATGGATAACTTTAAAAGAGCAACTTTTAATAGTGAAATTGTAGCAGATTACAGCAATATAGAATCGCACTTTATAGACTCCAACGGTCAAATTAACTTTAGATTTTTAAGTAGTAAAAAAAGCTTTAACTACACACCTTGGAAGTACAACAAATCATCGCAAGAAGAGGAACTAAAATTTTTAATAGATATCGCCAAAAGTTTAGACAAAGATATCTACATAAGAGAGTACGACTATCTAGGCTTCGACTCTGTACAAGTTATTATTCCAAACTTTAGCGAAATATACCCCATAGATGATTTAATTTACAATAACACTAATAGCGCTAAATGGCTAAGAGAGTATATTTTAAATCTACCTACACTAAACCAAGATGAGTTAGAAGAGTGCTTAAATTTAATAGAAGCTATAGATGAAAATATAGATGTTGCAAGCTACATTGGTGTAATATTTAAAAAGAGCTTTTCTATAAAACTTCTAAAAGCAGCTATAAACCTAAAGTTAGAAAACTATAAAGAGGCTTCATATCTACTCGAAGACTCAAAAGATATTACAGCTTATGCCTTATCGCAACTATGCCAAATATTCGAAAACAATATAGAATGGCAAAACTACGAAGAGAACCTATATAAAATATTCCCAAAAGAAAAACTTAATTTAGCAATATCAATATTTAATGGAGAAAAAGAGTTAATTGATATCTCTTTTGATAATAGATATAAAGATATCTTAAAACTTTACGAAGAGTTAAATAGTAAAAAGGTAGAAAATATTTAAATATATAGCATTAGCAAAGCGTTAGTAAAATTAAATATTCACTCTTTCAAAAGAGAGTAGTGCTACCACTCAAAATAGGTCTTAACTGTTCCTAGCTGTTCGTAACCAAACTCTTTTATACCATCTTTTGTCTCTAACTCTATGCCATTATCATCGGCAGATTTAAGAGTACCTTTATACTTGCCATCGCCTATAACTTTTACTTTTACTTTTTCGCCAACAGAGTTTTTAAAGTGTGAAGGTTTTGTTAATTTTCTCTCAATTCCTGGAGAGCTAACTTCAAATCTATAATCTCCACTTACTGGTGGATTAATATCTAGTATTGGCGAAGCATCTCTAGAGATATCTGCACATAAATCTAAATCAACGCCACCTTCTTTAACTATATATACTCTAAATATTGTCTGATCATTCTCTTTTACAATTTCGCTATCGTAAAGTGTTGCACCATAAGAGTTTACTATTTTTTCTATGTCGCTAATTATCATCTTTTATCTCTCTTTTAATCTGTTTGAATAGCTCTTCTATTTTAGTTATTCTCTCCATCTGGTCATCAAACTCAAATGTAAAATTAGGAGACCTATACCAACCTTCGCTCTCTTTTACATAATTTTTTAAAAATGAGTGAACCTTTCTAAGTTTTTTTAAAATCTCTGCTTGCTCACTCTCTTCTATGCCTGTTTTATCTAAAAATACTTTGGCATCATATCTTCCACGAGAACAGAGTACTTCTGTAACAATTAAGTTTTGAAGCTTACTATCATCTAAATTAGAAAAAGCCTCTGGCAAAAGCTCTTTTAATACAGACTCTGTTCTTTTTCGCTTTATTTCGGCTGGATTCATAGAGTAACTTGCTCCTCTACTAACTTATAAGTCTCTATTACATCGCCTTCTGCTAATTCGTTAAAGTCATCTAACATAATACCACACTCATAGCCTTTAGTAACCTCTTTAACATCATCGTTAAATCTTTTTAGAGAGCTTATTTTACCTTCGTAAATTACTTCGCCAGCTCTTACAACTTTAGCAACAGAATTCTTCTCTACTTTGCCATCGATCACCATACAACCTGCAATTGTACCCACTTTTGCAACGCTAAATGTTTGTCTAACCTCTGCTTTACCTGCTGCTTCTTCTGTAATAACAGGACTCATTAATCCACCAAGAAGCTCTTTTGCATCATCTAATAAGTCATAAATTATACTATATGTTTTTATCTCTATTCCAAGCTCTTTTGCTTTATTCTTAACAGCACCTGTAGCTTTTACATTAAACCCTACAATGTAGCAGTGTTCACTAGCATCTGCCAAGACCACATCGCTCTCTGTAATACTACCAATACCACTATGAATTATATGTACCTCAACTTCATCATTTTTAAGCTCTGCTAATGCTTGCTTAATTGCTTGTAAAGAACCTTGTACAT
>CAYMUV010000063.1:0-5508 GCA_964393855.1 uncultured Nitratifractor sp. | reverse complement strand
ATGCAGCTTGTCTTGCTCTTTTAATAGAAGCTGATACTAGCTCTTGATGTCTTTTGCAGTTACCTGTTAAACGACGAGGCATAATTTTATATCTTTCGCTTAAACTAAATTTTAATTGGTTTAAATCTTTATAATCTATATAGTCAATCTTTTGTTGACAATATCTACAAAATCTTTTTTTGAACTTTCTTCTTTCTGCCATAATTTATCTCCTAAAATGGTATTTCATCTTCATCTATATCGATCTCTGGGATCGTTGGCTCTGATGGCATAGAGTTGGCACTACTTGGCTGTGCATTTTGCATAGGAGCTTGTTGCTCCATAGGTGCTTGCTGAGTTTGAGGTGCAGCATTATAACCACTATTACTATACTGATTATTTTGTTGCGAATCTGCTCTGCTATCTAACATTTGCATACTCTCTACAGTTACTGAGTGACGACTTCTCTTACTACCATCTTGAGCGGTCCATTGCTCTAAAATAAGTCTTCCTTCAACTAAAACCTTGCTCCCTTTTCTAAGGTACTGGTTTGCAACTTCTGCAGTTCTGCCAAAAAATGTTAAATCGATAAACATCGTCTCATCTTTCATTTCGCCATTAGCGCTTTTAAAACGACGATTTGTAGCAATACCAACTTTAGCTAAAGCTGTTCCACTACTTGTATATCTTACTTCAACATCTCTTGTTAAATTTCCAACCAATATTACCTTATTATACATAGGAGTCCTTTTTTAGTTACGCCTCGTCTTTAGAAGCTTCTGGCTCATTAGAACCACATGCAGCAACTTGTTTTTCAAACTCTGCAATCTCTTTTTTATTACTATATTTTACAGTAAAAAACTTTAATACATCTTCGTTGTATCTTAGCTTTCTTTCAACTTCATCTATAGCACTTGATGGTGATTTATGATAGATTACTGTATAGTATCCACGAGCATTTTTATCAATTTCGTAAGCTAATTGACGCATACCCATTT
Organism: uncultured Nitratifractor sp.; assembly: GCA_964393855.1. Lineage (GTDB taxonomy): Bacteria > Campylobacterota > Campylobacteria > Campylobacterales > Sulfurovaceae > JAADEQ01. The sequence goes on along the minus strand of CAYMUV010000063.1, from coordinate 4,531 downwards.
TATTAGTAGCAACTATTTCGCCCTCTTGCTCAGTAACATAGCTAGATACAAGTTCAACTTGTTTAGCAATTTCCTCTTCAGTAAGCGTAGGCTTAATGATTATAAGTGTTTCGTAACAATTCATTGTCTTCCTTCTTTTGGCTTTTTATCCCGCTTGAATTAACAAAACGAGAAAGAATTTTTAAAGCGCGATTATACCCAAAATAAACTTAAAGAATACTTCTTATTTTAATAAGCAAAGAGTAAAGAAGAGTTGTCTTATTTTCGCTAGGAGATGTTTTAATAAGCAACTCTACATCTAAAAGCTCTTGATAAATTTTAAGTAACTTAGAAGACTTTATACGAACAGCCAAACTTGCTCTCTCCTCTTCTATAAATCTTGGTAGCTGGTAACCCAAAATATCCTTAGAGTTTGGTCGCCCATTTAACTTTATATAAGCATGAAATAAAAATAGTTGCTGAACAAATCTCTGTATTGCCCTTAAAATCGAAAATTCATCTTCGCCAAGTTCTATAAGTCGCTCTAGCGTTGCTATAATATCCTCTTTTTTAAATAGCGATATTATCATCTTCTCTACCCCAAGTGGTGCTGTAGAGTAAACTAAAGAGTCTATATGTGCAATCTCTATAGTCTCGTTTAAAATGGCTAATTTCTCTAACTCTTTTGATATTAAAGAGAGATTCATATTTAGTGTATTAATAAGATATGTTAGTGCATATGGTGTAATTTGTAAACCTATCTCTTGCACTTTTTTATTTGCAAACTCTGTAGCTTCTCGCATATTTGGCTCGAAAAATCTAACATTTATTGCTCCATTTTTCTTGCTAAAACTTGTAGTTAAACTCTTAGCATTAGAGCTACCACCCTCATAAATATACAAAAAGTAGTTATCTTGGTTTTTTGCACAACTGCTAATTAAATACTCTAACTCTTTTTTATTTATCTTTTTATCGCTTCGTAAAATATATAAATTTGTCCCACCAAACAAAGAGCCCTGCGACAAATACCCCTTAGCTTGTTCAAAGTTATAGTCATCAAAAAAGTGCTGAAGCATCTCTTCGTGGGCATTTAGTCGCTCTTTATAAAGCGACGCATAATAGTCGAAAAAAAACTCATTATCACCAAAAAGCAAAACAACTCTTGGTAACTCTTGCGATAATATCTTTTCAAACTCTTGTCTATACATTCTGCTCTACTTTTCCTAACTCTAGTGCCATTATTGTTGGTTTATCGATTGTTGCTTCGGCAATCTCTAACTCTATTTTATCAAAAAGATTTGAACTATAGCTTTTTAAATTTACAATCGCACCTCTTGCACCATTAAGCAGTTTTGCCTTAGCACCTTTGTTTGCATCTTCTATATCAATCTCTACAATTTCGGCTATAAATCTGTTGCCTATATTCTCTTTTGCCCATCTTGCAAATTTTCTATCTCTAAAGTCCCATTCACACTTTGTAGCTTCGCGCTCTAACTCGCTAACTCTTGCACTTAGTGGCTCGATATTTCTTAATAAATACTCTAACTCTTTTTTATCATCTCTTAATTGTGCTTTTATAAGTCTATGCAAAATTAGGTCGCTATATCTTCTAATTGGCGATGTAAAGTGGCTATAAAAGTCAAATCCTAAGCCAAAATGCCCAATATTAAATGCACTATAGCTAGCCTGCTTCATAGACTTAATTATAAGCTCATCTACCTCTTTTTCTAAACCAACTTTTGTTGCCTCTTTTTGTATATCTCTAATTGTACTCTCTACATCTTCGCTTGGCTCTACAAATATCCCAATAGCACCTAACTCTACAATTAAATTTGCAATCTTTTGCTCTTTTGGTAAGTCGTGAATTCTAAATATTGCATCGCCCTCGCCACTAAATCTTTTAGCTGCCTCTTGGTTTGCTAAAAGCATACACTCTTCTATTAAAGAGTGCGATGGCGTGCCTGTCTCGATTGTAGTATTTTTAAGCAAATGCTTAGCATCAAGTTGCAATCGTATCTCTTCGCTTCTAAAATCAAAGCCCTTTTTCATTCGCTTTCTCTTAAGCTCTCTAGTTACTTTATATAGTGGTTTTAAATAGTCAAATATCCTCTCTTCTGCACTATTTTTTGCACTATATTCACCCTTTAAAAAGCTATCTATCTCATCGTAATTAAATCGCCTTTTAGAGTGTATAACACCTTCGAAAAACTCTGCTTTAATTGGCTCTAAGCTATCTTTATCTAGCTTAATTTTAGCAATAAAACTTAGTCTATCTACATGTGGCTTTAAAGAGCATATATTCTCGCTTAAAGCCCTTGGCAACATCGGAAATGCCTTATGTGGTAAATAAGTTGTAAAACCTCTCTTAATTGCCTCTTTATCAATTGGGCTAAAGTATGGCACATAATAGCTTACATCGGCAATTGCAACATAAAGAGTAGAGCTACTCTTATCCCAATATATTGCATCATCAAAATCTTTCGCACTAACTGGGTCTATTGTACAAAAGTCTAAATCTCGTAAATCTACTCTACCCTCTAAATCGCTACTTTTAACGATATTTGGCACATCTTTTGCCTCTTGCAGAGCATCTTGTGGGAACTCATCATACCTATTGTATAAAAGTAAAGATATCTTCTCATCTACTTTTGGGTCATCTATATTGCCAATTATGCTTATTACTCTATTATTAAGTGCATCTACCTCAAAAAGTGTTCCATCTTTAAAAATAGCTACATCTTCGCCATCTTTATATATTTGCCCCTCAAGCATAGTTCTAATATCAAAAAATTGGCTAATAGAGCCTTGCTTTTTAAGTATATAAATACTCTTTAAAATTGCTCTTTTAATTACTGCAACAACCTTGCCACTAGGTCGCCCACGCCTTGCAATAATTCGCTTAACTACTACAAAATCTCCATGTTTAGCATCGCTTAATTGACTTGGCTCTATAACTAAGTCTTTTTGCTCTTTAAACATAGACTCTAAAAAGCCTTGCCCATTTTGTGCAATATAAACCTGCCCTGCTCTATATATAGACTTTAATTTTAAAAGCCCATCTACCTCTTCTATAGCACCAAGTTCTTGTAACTGTTGCAGGCTATTTTTATCTTGTTCGTCTATATCTTCTAATTTAAAGCCATTAGTTAGCTGTATTGCAAATGGGGTCATTTAAGCTCATTTTTAAGCATCTCTAAACGCTCAATTCTCTGCTCGGTTGATGGATGTGTTCTAAACAAACCACTAAAACCACCACTTAAAACTTTTATAGGATTAACTATAAACATATGTGCAGTTGCTGGGTCTGCATTGTGTATTACACCTTGCGATGCAAAATTCTCTAACTTAGATAGTGCACTTTGTAGCCACTCTGGGTGTCCTGTAATTAATGCTGCTCCTTTGTCTGCTTCGAACTCTCTGCTTCTACTAATTGCCATCTGTATAATTGTTGCTGCAAGTGGAGCTAAAAACATTAAAATTAAATCTACTATAAAATTTCTGTTCTCTCTTTCGCCACCAAAAAACATTCCAAAATTAGCCAACATAGAAATTGCTCCTGCAATTGTTGCAGCTACTGTTCCAATTAAAATATCGTAGTGTTTAACATGGCTTAGCTCATGTGCTAAAACACCCTCTAACTCTTCGTAAGTTAGTAAATCTAAAATACCACTTGTTACAGCTACTGCTGCATGGCTATGGTTGCGACCTGTTGCAAAAGCATTTGGCATTGGGTCGTTAATTATATATATTTTTGGTGTTGGAATATTAGCCTTTTTTGCAAGGTTTTCTACCATCTCATAAAGCTCTGGCGCTTCATCTTTAGTTACAAGCTGAGCATCATAGTGGCTAAGAACTTGTTTATCACTATAAAAATATGCATAAAAATTTGTACCCAAAGCGACAAAAAATGCAATAATCATACCACTTTTACCACCCAAAGCACCACCTACAAATATAAAAAATATAGTTAAGGCTGTCATTAAAAAGTATGTTTTAAATTGTTCTACCATTAATTATCCTTTTTTTACTCGTATTATATCTAAAATATTAAAAATAAAATGCAAGCTAAATAACATATAAAGTGCAATTGGATATAATCGCAAAAAATAATAAGGAACAGGTATGTCAAAATTAAATGTATATTACGACAAAGATTGTGATTTAAGCATAATCAAAAGCAAAACAGTTGCTATGATAGGCTTCGGAAGTCAAGGGCACGCACACGCAGAGAACTTAAGAGATAGTGGTGTAAATGTTGTTGTAGGTTTAAGAAAAGGTGGTAGCTCTTGGAAAAAAGCAGAAGCTAAAGGCTTCGAAGTATTAACAGTTGCAGAAGCTACTGCAAAAGCAGATGTAGTTATGATTCTTTTGCCAGATGAAAACCAAGCAGAGATTTATGCAAACGAAATCGAGCCAAACCTTAAAGAGGGTGCTACAATCGCTTTTGGACACGGATTTAACATTCACTACGGAAGAATTACACCAAGAGCAGATATAAATGTAACAATGATTGCACCAAAAGCTCCAGGACACACAGTAAGAAGCGAATTTG
>CAYMUV010000062.1:0-5552 GCA_964393855.1 uncultured Nitratifractor sp. | reverse complement strand
TAATTTATGGAGAAGAGTTTAATGGCAAACGCAGCCTAGTAAAAAAAGTTTTTAAAGATGCTGTTTGGGTAGATGGCTCAGATTTATCAGAAGTTATAGGTGCTTTAAAAGATAATAGATATGTGGTTATTAATAATTTTCAAAAAATATCCGATTTAGATTCGTTAGATTTTGAAAATAAAAATGTTGTTGCAATTTATAATGGCAACATTTTACCAAAAAGAGTAGAAGATAAATTTGCTTTTATATATTATATACCACCTTTAAAAAATAGATTAGACGAAGTAGAGTTATTAACAAAGCACTACATTCAAGAGGCAAAAGAGAGTTTTGAGATAGAAGAAGATATTAAAGTAGATACAAAAGATATCGATTTAAGTAAAAATTTAAAATCTCTAAAGAGCTCTATTTATAAATCGATTCTTTTTAATAACATTAGCGAAGATGAGCTAAGCTACTTGCTTTATAACTATTTTATAAAAAACTATGAAGGGGTAGATGTTTATAAAAGAATGTTGTCAATTTTTGAAAAAGAGCTTGTTAGAGCTGGTCTTGATATCTATAAATCTCAATTGAAATTATCTGATATTCTTGGAATAAATAGAAATACACTAAGGAAAAAAGTAAATGAATACCTTTGATATTGACTTTAAATTTTTAGTCGAAAGCGATAGTAGCCCTTTAATTGTTTTTAATCATAATGGACATATAGAGTATTTAAACTCTAATGCAGAGATACTTATGAGTTATGTAAATACAAAAGGGATATTTGATTTAGCAGTTAAAAATGCACCAAAGGATTATGGTAGTAATACCACTCAAATAGAGCTAAAGTATGGGCATCTTAAATTTTACTCTATAAATGTTAGTTACATAAATGACGAGTGGATTGCAATAAGACTCTACTATAGACCAAGGGAGTATATACAAGTAGATAATAGCAACAAAGAAAACCTTGTATTAACAGATTTAAATAGACTTTTAGATGTTGCAATTATTCAGTTTAAAATAGATGCAAGTACAGATATTAGGCTATTTACAGATAAAGATATTCCAAAAACTTTAATAAATCAAAATAGCTTTTTAAAGTTATTAAGAGTTGTCTTATCTCAATTTCGTGCAGTTTCGTATTTAGATATTGCTCTTAAGTTAGGAATTGGCGAGCATATAGTTATGGATGGCAAAAGGTACCCTCTTGTAAATTTAGAGTTTATCTCTAATGGAAGATATTGTAATGATGATAAAGAGATAGAGAGTTTATCTAAAGAGCTATGTTTGGTAAGTAGTTTAGATGAAAATAGTATTTCATTAGAGATACCATTAATTAGAAATTAAGATTTTTGTTATATCATTATAAAAAAATAGGAGAAACAAGTTGGATTCACAACCCCCCTCGATTAAACATACTTCGAAAATAAGGCATTTTTTGTCTGAATACTTAGATATAATTATTGGTACAATCTTTTTTCTTTTAAGTACTTATTTTACCTCTATTGGCAATATGCTACTTAGTGTATTATCTGTTGCAATATCTATAGGTGCATTTTCTATGACAGTTGCAGAGATTGCAGATATTTTAGCAGATAGATTAGAAGAGCCATATGCAAGCTTTGTTTTGACTTTCTCTGCTGTTATTGTAGAGATTGTATTACTCTATATGATTATAGTACACTCTAACGATGTAAAGGCTGGTTTAGAGACTGTAAAGGGTGGAATTATATCGGCAGTTATTGTAGATATGAATGTCTTGCTTGGTTTAGCTGTTCTAATAGGTGGGCTTTCGTATAAAGAGCAAGAGCATAACGAAGATACATCTAGTACTTATACTACTATACTTTTAGTTGCTACATCTTCTTTGTTGGTGCCAAGTATTATTAACTATACAGATAATAGCCAAAAATTGTTTGAATCTTCGGTGGCAATTGCAACTTTACTTTTGATATTTTATATATTTATATTTATTTTTCAAACAAAAACACACAATGATTTTTTTAAAGCTACATCTAAAAGCAGATTTGAAAGATTGCAAAAAAAGATGTTAGAAAGAAGAGAAAAAGGTAATGTACATATTGAAGAAGATGACTATTATATTTTTGATAGATTACCAAATATAGTTAATTTAATTGCAATTTTTGTTTTTATTTTTATAATTGGTTTTTTAGCAGAGTCGTTAGCAAAAGATGGGATGCAGTTGGCTAAAGAGTATGGTGTTTCATCTGGTTTAGCTGGTTTAATTATTGCAATAATTGCAGTCTCTCCAGAGATATTAACAGCAATTAAAGCAGCAAAAGAAGATGAGATACAAAGAGTTGTAAATATTGCAATGGGAGCTTCGACTGTATCTATTATGCTTACTGTTCCAATTTTAATGTTATTGGCATATTATCATGGAATAGAGTTATCTTTAGATTTTAATGCATTTCAAGTTGGGGCACTACTATTAACAATTATACTTGTTTGGAAAACAACAGATGATGGGGAGACTAATTATTTTGAAGGAATTTCCCATTTAATGTTTTTTGCATCTTATGCAACTATTGCAACACTTTATAATTAAGTAGCAATCGCTACTTAACTTTTATATCTTTTCTACTACTTTTATAGAGTTTATATCATCGTTTTGAGTAATACTATCTAAGTTTTTAAAACTCTCTATGTCGTCTTCTTCAATACCACCAAATACTGTATGAACACCATCTAAGTGTGGAGTATCTACAAATGTTATAAAGAATTGGCTTCCACCTGTATCTTTACCTGCATGTGCCATAGATAAAGCACCTCTTTTATGTTTTATTCCATTATCTGTTTCGCAAGCAATAGCCCAATCTGGTCCACCAGTTCCAGCTAGAGATGGATTACTTTTAGAGTATGGGCAACCACCTTGTGCCATAAAACCTGGAATTACACGATGAAACTTTAAACCATCGTAAAAGCCACTATTTGCAAGCTCTGCAAAGTTAGCAACTGTATTTGGTGCATCTTTAGGGTAAAGTTTAATTATTATATCACCCTTGTTAGTATTTACTATTGCATATTGTAATTTATCTAACTCTTCGCTAGATAAGTTGTACTCTTTTAGTTTTCTTCCAAACATTAGAAACTCCAGTTTATTAAAATTTAGATATTATTATACCAAAAAAAGCAGGAGAAACAAGATGCAACTATGCGTAGCCTTAGATTTGCCAACAAAAGAGGAGAACTTAAAACTACTAGAGAGTATAAAAGAGCACAATATATGGGTAAAGGTTGGATTTAGAACATATATTAGAGATTCTAAAGATTTTATACAAAATATAAAAAAAATTAATCCTGAATTTAAGATTTTCTTAGATTTAAAACTTTATGATATACCAAATACGATGGCAGATGCTGCAGAAGAGATTGCAAATATAGGTGTAGATATGTTTAATGTTCATGCAAGTAGTGGAGTAGAAGCTATGAAAAGAGTAATGAGCAGATTATCAAAATTTGATAAACCACCACTAGTTTTAGCAGTAACCGCCCTAACCTCTTTTGATAATGACTCTTTTGAAAATATATATGGTAAAGATATTAAATCTAAGGCTAAAGAGTTTGCTATAATGAGTTTTGAAGCAGGTTTAGATGGCGTTGTATGTAGTGCACATGAGAGCTTAGATATTAAAAATGCTACAAGTAAAGATTTTTTAACTCTAACCCCAGGTATAAGACCTTTTGGCGAAGATAGTAACGATCAAAAAAGAGTAGCAACAATAGAGTCAGCAAAAGAGTCTGATGTAGATATTATAGTAGTTGGTAGACCAATTTATAAAAATGAAAACCCTGCAAAAAAGGTAGAAGAGATTTTAGAAGCTTTATAAAATAGCTTCTTATCTTCCTCTTGCTCCTAATACAAGAGCGTTATCCATACCTTTTAGCATAAAATATACTCCTATTGCAAACATTGCTAATATAATAAGTGGTGCAAACTTTTGAAACATTTTTTCTCCTTATCCAAATTTTAAACCAGCTATAAAACCAGCAACTACAGAAGCACCAGCAACTGGTTTTAAGTTACTTATGTGTGAATATACAAAACTGTATGTACTTTTTAGTGTAGCAGATAGTATATCAAAAATAGATAAAATATTATTATCATCTACATTTATAATATTTTGTGAGTTAAACCAAAAAATACCAACTGTAACTAAACCCGCAACAAAAAGAAAAATTTTAAATCCCTTTTTAAAAAAATATCCAACAGATAAACCTAATAAAAAAGATGAGCTCATCTCTGTAAAACTTAGGTTGTTAAGTATATTCTCTTGCATGTTATCGTTCATAATTTTAATCCTTATTTAGTAGTAACAATTTTACACTTTTTAAATATTCCAATTAATGAAGTATTTTAACATAAATAGTTAAAAGTTAAAAAAATCTGTATAAAAATCATAAATATTTATGTTTTTTTTATGTTATATAAGCTGAATTATATCCATTTAATGGTATAATTATTTAAACTAAATAAAAATAGTTTTAAAATTTATGAAAGAGAGAAATTTATGAAAACTAAACTAAACATTTTATCGATAACCTTAGTTACCTTGCTTAGTAGTTTCACTAGCTTAAATGCTATGAGTTTCTCTGTTAATAGAAATTATATGGGAAATAACTTAATTTATGCTTCTGGTCAAATTAGATTTGGCGATGCTTATAAATTAGAGAGAAAATATAGAAGTCTAGATAGAAGTAAACAAACTATAGTTGTATTTAACAGTAACGGTGGAATTATGTCAGAAGGTATAAGAATTGGTAAATTCTTAAAGGCTAATCGTATAGGAAGTGCAGTTAAAAAGTATGGCATATGTGCTAGTAGTTGTGCTTTAGCATTCTTAGGTGGTCGCGATAAGAGTGGTTCTAAATATATGATACTACCTTATGGCTCACAATTGGGGTATCACTCGTTTTATTATAACAATAGAAGATATGTTAAGCTTAATAAAGTACAAAGAGATATCTCAAATGTGTTAGATTATGCTACTTATGTAGATGCTCCTAACTCTTTAATGGCTAAGATGTTTGATACAAAATCTAAAGATATGTATTGGATTAATTCGCAAGATAGATATGCTTTAGGTATAAAACATTCATTTAGAAGAACAAGTGTAGCAAGTAGAGCCAGAGTTAGCAATACAAGCACTTATAGCAGTTATTCTCAAGAAAATTATACTACACCTTTGTATTATGTTAGAGAGTATATAGGTAAAATAAACTCTTTGCTTGCTGCTAACAGGGGGCTTAAGTTTAATAGTGATAGATACGCTATGAATAGCATAGATTATAATAGTTGGCTAACACAAAATTTAAGATATATGCACTTAAAAACAATTAAGCAAATTAACTCTAATACTGTTTCAGCAAGAGTTGTATATGCTTTAAAAAATGGGCAAAGAGTATGCTCTAACAACAGATATGTTTTAACCAAAACATATGATAATAGTTGGAAAATACTTAGTAAACAACATAGAGCTTGTAATAGAAGTTCTAGAAAAACTTTAAATAGAATATCTAGAGCTCTTCCATAAGCTCTAGTG